>LJUP01000301.1 GCA_001303955.1 Bacteroides sp. SM23_62
TAGCCGGTGAAAATGCCATTGCTGTTGAAATAATCGGGATCGGCTCCTCCCTCTAGATGGGGACCGTTATCCGAGGTGAATATTACCAGGGTGTTTTCCGATAACCCGAGCGCCCTGATCTTTTCAATGACTTCCCCTACCTGTTCGTCCAGCAGGGTAACCATGGCAGCGAAGGCAGCGTGGCTTTCGGGCTGGGATCCATAAGGGCCATCCCTGAACCTTGGCCCTTCATCATAGCCTTCGTAAGCTTTTTCCGGCAGGAATTTACCACGGAACCTTTCCATATACTCCTCCGGAGCAAAGAGTTCTGCATGGGGAATTACATTGGGATAATACAGGAAGAATGGTTTGTCTCTGTTGTTCTCCAGAAATTCAAGCGCCTTTTCATGGATCAGGTTGGGTGCATAAATACCTTCCTGGGTCCCCTCATTTTCGTGAAGGATCAGCTTCTCCTGGTTATCCCACAGATGCCTGGGGTAATAATTATGTGCCTTTCGCTGGCAGTTGTAACCAAACCAGACATCAAATCCCTGTAAGACCGGGTCTCCCTCTGACCCGGGTCCTCCGAGTCCCCATTTACCGAATCCACCGGTGACATATCCTTTTTGTTTGAGTAACTCTGCCAGGGTGAATGTTCCATCAGGGATGGGCCACTGTCCCTCGGGCTTTACCTCCTTATTTCCCCTGATGGGTGTATGCCCGGTATGCTGTCCTGTCATGAGCGATGATCGGGATGGTGCACAAACGGTAGATCCTGAGTAATGCTGGGTGAACAGCATTCCTTCTGAAGCAAGCCTGTCAAGATTTGGCGTGCTGAATTTCTCCTGTCCCAGGCAGCTCAGGTCACCATAACCAAGATCGTCTGCGATAATGTAAACAATATTTGGAAGGGATTCTTCGGTGGTACTTTGCCGACACCCGAAAAGAATGGCAAGCATGACAATGAATAATAAGGCTGATCTCATCTTTTTTGCCTTGAAATTACCTAAATGAAATCAATTATGTAAAAAAAACCTGATTTTTAGCAATCCTCCCATTTCTGTTTTAATTTTGGTCTTCATCAAATGATCAATGCCAATTCAGGGATATGAAAACCATCAAACCAGTTATCATTGTATTAATGGCCGGCATGGGAATTTCCATGATTTCCGGCTGTACCCGGTCCCGGGAAGCAGAAGCAACCCCCAATATCATATACATACTGGCTGATGACCTGGGATATGCCGAGCTTGGTTGTTACGGCCAGGAGAAAATCGAAACGCCGAACCTGGATAAACTGGCAGCTGGTGGAATGCGTTTCACCCAGCATTATGCCGGAGCCCCGGTCTGCGCTCCTTCGCGTTGTGTGTTGTTATCGGGACTGCATACGGGACATGCCCAGATCAGGGGAAATGATGAGTGGAGTTCCCGTGGCGATGTATGGAGTTTTGAAGCAATGGCGAAAGATCCGAACCTGGAAGGGCAACGTCCCCTGAAGGCCGGAACCACCACCATCGGTACCCTTTTACAGGAGGCGGGATACAAGACCGGCATCGTGGGGAAATGGGGTTTGGGAGGACCTTTGACCGATGGCATCCCAAACAAACAGGGTTTTGACTTCTTTTATGGCTATAATTGCCAGCGGCAGGCACACACCTTTTTCCCGGTTCACCTCTGGAGGGATACGGTGAAAGTGATGCTGAACAATAAAATGGTGCCACCGCGGACCGGACTGCCTGAAGGCGCTGACCCTCATAACCCTGAATCATATGCTGACTTCTGGTTGACTGATTATGCTTCTGAATTGATGCAAAATGAAGTGATCAATTTTATCAAGGAGAACAAGGATGGTCCGTTTTTTATGTATTATGCCAACCCTATTCCCCATAATCCATTGCAGGCACCCAGGCGGTGGGTGGATCATTATGTCGGGAAATTTGGTGATGAAGAGCCATATGGCGGGGAAAGAGGCTATTTCCCGCACCGTTATCCGCATGCTGCCTACGCTGCCATGGTTTCATATCTGGATGAACAGGTCGGAGAGATCGTGAAAACGCTTAAGGAATTAGGCCTCTACGATAATACAATCATCATTTTCAGCAGTGATAACGGTCCCACCTGGAGTGGTGGTGCCGATTCTCCCTGGTTCGATAGTGCCAGGCCATTTAAAAGTGAACGCGGATGGGGTAAGGGGAATGTTACCGAAGGTGGTATACGGGTACCGATGATCACACACTGGCCGGGGAAAATAAAAAGCGGAGAGGTTACTGATCATATATCCGCTTTTCATGATGTCCTGCCGACATTGTGCGATTTGGCTGGTATCGAAATTCCTGAAAACATCGATGGGATAAGTTTCCTTCCCACTTTGATGGGTGATGAATCACAGGAGGAACATGCATTCCTGTACTGGGAATTTCCCGCATCAGGCGGACAGCAGGCTGTGCGTATGGGAAATTGGAAAGGAATAAGGAAAAACATATTTCAAGACAGCCTTGGGGTTCAGCTCTATAATCTGGAAGAGGACATTCAGGAATTGAACGATGTTTCCGCCCTGCACCCTGAAATTGTCCGGAGAATTGAAGATATTTTCGAGCAGGAACATACACCGGCAGAAATCGAACAGTTTACAATCAAACAGCTGGGAGATTGAATAAATACATCTTTCCTCTTAATGATTATCCTGCGGGTACCTGATCCCGCATGCTGCCCTGACGGCGTCAAGGGTTCCCATCAGGTCAAGGCTGAAATCAAGCGGGAGGGAAGGACTCTCTGTCAGGCCACGGTCGAGGCATTGCATGACCTCTTCAGCTTCATGGTGGTAACCATTGCCAGGTTCCCGGAATTTGACCATTCTGGGACGCTTGTCCTTCCGGTGTATGGTTATGGGTCCCGGAGTAAGCCACCAGGATTCCATGCGGACCCAGCCATGCTCAAACAGAATGTTGGCCTCAGTGGGTGCATCGGACAACAGCGTACAGTTCAGCGATGAGACAACCTCATTGCCATGAGAGAAGACCATGTCGCAACTGTGGTCAACGCCGGTAGGTGCGAAGCGGGCAGTGGCCTGTAACTTCTCCGGGGGACCGGCCATCAGCTGCGCTATGAAGACAGGGTAAATACCAATATCGAGCAATGCACCTCCTCCCTTGGCGGGATCAAACAGCCTGTGTTCCGGATCAAATTCATGCCTGAATCCAAAATCTGCATAAACACTGGTCAGTTTGCCAAGTTCTCCACTTTCCAGCAGCTCAAGTACCTTCCTTGTGGAAGGCAGGAAACGGGTCCAGATGGCCTCCATCAGGAATACCTTTTTTTCCCTGGCTGTCCGCACCAGTATGTCCAGTTCCCGCCGATTCATCGTGAAAGGTTTTTCGCAGAGAACAGCTTTGCCGGTCTCCAGGCATGCACGGGTATTTTCAAAATGGAAGGGATGATGGGTTGCCACATAAACAATATCAACCTCAGGATCGCCGGCGATGCCATCCCATGAATCGTACCAGTCAGGGATCTTGTATCTTTTGGCAAAGGAGGATGCCCTGTCAGCAGAGCGGGAAGAAACGGCTTTCAGTCTGGCATGAGGGAGGAGTTTCAGGTCCTCTGCAAACCTGCCGGCGATATTTCCTGCGCCAATGATTCCCCAGTTGTATTTAGTCATGAACGGTTAAGTATTTGATCGATCTTATTCAGTTCTTCCATGTCAAATTCAATGTTTTGCAGGGCCCCGAGGTTATCTGTAAGCTGTTTCACAGAACTGGCCCCTATAAGAACGGATGTCACCCTGGGATCTTTCAGGAGCCAGGCCAGGGCCATCTGGGCAAGACTCTGTTTGCGCTCACCGGCCAGGTTTTTCAGGCTGCCGATCTTTTCCATAAGGGCCGGGGTGATGGACTGTTTCTGTAAGAACCCATGGCTTTTAGCAGCCCTGGAATCTTCTGGGATGCCTTGCAAGTATTTATCTGTGAGCAAGCCCTGTGCAAGGGGTGAAAAGGCGATACAACCAATACCCTCATCTTCAAGGGTGTCAAGCAGGCCTTCTTCCGGTTGCCGGACCAGCATGGAATATTTGGGCTGGTGGATAAGACATGGTGTGCCCAGTTCCTTCAGGATCCTGGCAGCATCCCGGGTCTGGCTGACAGCATAATTGGAGATCCCGGCATAGAGGGCTTTGCCTACCCGGACCGCCTGATCCAGGGCCATCATGGTTTCCTCAAGGGGCGTGTCGGGATCCGGACGATGATGGTAGAAAATGTCTACATAATCCAGTCCCATTCTCTTCAAGCTCTGGTCCAGGCTGGCCAGCAAATATTTCCGGCTCCCGAAATCGCCATAGGGTCCGGCCCATATATAATAACCTGCCTTGGTGGAAATGACCATTTCATCCCGGTAGGAAATGAAATCCCGTCTGAGGATCCTTCCAAAATTTTCCTCAGCGGAGCCGGGCGGGGGACCGTAATTGTTGGCCAGGTCAAAATGCGTGATTCCTGCATCAAAAGCGGCATGCAGGATGGACCGGCAGGTTTCCTGTTTGTCTATATGACCGAAATTATGCCAGAGTCCAAGTGAAATGGCTGGTAACATGAGGCCACTCTTTCCGCAACGATTGAATTGCATTGCTGAGTATCTGTTTGAGGTCGGGATATATTTCATCCTATAAATATTGTAAAAAACTTTAACAAGTTCTAAATACGGGATTACCCTATTATCCGTTTTCTTTTATAATTTTGTTGTTTCTAAGCACGGGGAACGCTCATAATCAGCGGGAAACCTGATGTAATTTTTTGTTACCCAAATCCACAATGATAATGTCAATTCGAAGAATCTTTTTCATATCTCTCATTCCGGTTGTAATCGTTGCCACAGGCTATATCGCCTTCAGGAAACTGGCACTCTTTGCGCCTCCATCCATTAACCTGTCTCAGTACCGGACCGCCGAGGTGGATATCGGAACCGTATTCAGGACCGTGGATGCAGAAGGCATTGTTGTACCCCAGTCAGAGGTCCTGTTACTGAGTCCGGCCACCAGTATCATCAAGCAAATTGTACAGGTACCTGGAAGCCATGTGGACGCCTACCAGACCATCCTGCGCCTGGACCCAAAACCCATACAGGATGAAATTGCCAGTATCGAGGATCAACTGGAGGTAAAAAGGAACAACCTGCACAGGAACCGTCTGAACGCAAGAGGTACGAGGCTGGACCTGGATTATAACGTGGAGATGAAGAAACTGAGGATAGCTTCCCTTAAATCGGAAGTTGCCGATGAAGAAGAATTGCTTGAAGTCGGAGGCATCTCCCCGGCAAAATTTGAAAAGACCAAGCAGGAACTCACCCTGGCTGAAAAGGAACTCGAGATGATCCTGTCAAAAAATTCCATCAGGCTCCAGCAACTGGAAGCCGAGGAGCAGGGATTGAAACTGCAGATAGAGATCCAGGAAAAGGAACTGGAAACGAAAAGGGAGAATCTCAGCAGGACCACAGTGCGTGCCCCTTCAGCGGGGATCATCATGTCCATCAACGGAAAAGAAGGGGAGAAGGTAAACAGAGACCAGCTGCTGGTGAGGCTGTCGGATTTGTCTTCGTTCAAGATCAATGGAACAGTAGCCGAGGAACATGCTGAAATAATAAAAACCGGCAATACCGTCTTTGCCATCGTAGACAGGGAAAAACTGGTCGGGCAGATTGCCAATGTCAGTCCCGAAGTACAGGGAAACAAAATAGGCTTTGATGTCTACCTGGAACAAAGCAATCATGCAAAATTACTGTCTAACATGCAGGTTCCCCTGCTGATCGTGAGGAGGTTGAAGGAGGGTGTGCCACGGATAGAGAATGGGGATGGACTGGGCAAGGGAAGAAGGTCAGAAGTCTATGTGGTTGAGGGAAATAAGGCTGTCAAAAAGGCGGTTGATTTCGGTATGCGGGGACTTGATCACAGCGAAATATCTTCCGGTATCCAGGTCGGTGACAGGGTGATTATCTCAGATATTACCGCATTCCGGGGCCGCCCGGAGATCGATATTATAAATCATTAAGCAAATCAATATGGGAAAGCGAATTACTTCCATCCTGTTATTGGGAATGGGATTGCCATTGTTATGCAATCAGGTCTCATCAGCACAGGATCTGAACAAAAAACTCAACCTGAGCCTGAAAAATGTGGTGAACCTGGCCATAGCCCAGTCCACTTCCATGAAATACGTACAAAACAGGAATGTCAATTACTACTGGAGATACCAGAATTTCAGGACCGGGTTCAGGCCGCAATTGATCCTGAACGGGGACCTCCCGGATTATAACCATACCACGGAGCCCATCACCCAGCCCGACGGGAGTGTTGAATTCAGGCAGGTCTCCAATATACAGATGTTTGCCAATGTTGCCCTCAGCCAGTCAATTCCGCTGACCGGGACCTATATTTACGCCGCTTCATCAGTTTACCGCATTGAGGATTTCTATAATAATAACATTGAATTTTCCGGCACACCCATATCCATTGGATTTGTCCAACCCGTTTTCGCCTACAACAGCATGAAGTGGTCGAAACGTACAGAACCCTTGATCTATGAGGAATCGATGAAGGAATTTTTAGAATCGATCGAAGAAATATCTCTCAGGGCTGCCCAGTATTTTTTCAGGTACCTGAGGATACAGACCAATTTTAACCTGGCCCAGAGCAACCTTAAAAACAGCAACGATAACCTGAAAATAGCCGAAACAAGAAGGGAGCTGGGTACCATATCGGAAAATGATTTTTCCAGGATTCGCCTCTCGGTGATCAATGCGCAAAAAGCGCTGAACAAGGCAAGAATGGACCTGAAAAATGCCGATTTTGAACTAAAAACATACATTCAGCTGGAACCTGAACAGGAAATAGAACTGGAAATGCCACTGGATATTTTCCTGTTTAAAATAGATATGGACAAGGCCCTTGCGGAAGCCCTCGAGAACCGGAAGGAAACCCCGGAATATGAAAGACGCCTGATTGAAGCAGACAGGCAGCTCACTTGGGCCAAACGGAATAGCGGATTGAGTGCCACACTCAGGGGAAGTTACGGGATGTCTAATGCTTCTTCAACGG
>LJUP01000302.1 GCA_001303955.1 Bacteroides sp. SM23_62
ATGCCTTAAAACCATCCCCCGCGCTGGTGCCGTAAAGATAATAGCTCTCTTCGTGAAGCAGTACGTACGGATCTGCCAGGAATATCGTATCACCGACCGGGTTCCTATACTGGTCCGATCCCTGTGACAGGGTAACACCTATTAATTGGAAAATGATCACTGCAGCCGACAGATACCTCCTGGACCTGCATAACTGATTTTTGTGTTTCATGACTTTAAATCCATCTGTTTATTTTACTTTCAGCACAACATTGTGCACACCGGTCCCATCAACATTGAAACAGGCATACCTGGAATTTTCCACTATCCTCATTCGATGCTCAACGGGATTATTGTCGCTGAGGATTTCTCTTACCTCCTTACCCGGTGGTAACCATAAATCAATTTCAGTATCCTCCTGTGTGCCCGTAAAATCCAGTCTTAATTCGTTGCTTTCCGGGTCAAACCGGTAATGGTAGGATACATACCCCCCGGAAGCCTCATATTTGATGGTTGCTGATGCCTTTTCTACATCCGCCGCCAGCCATCTCGGTGCAATCACCGCCTGATTGAAAGCTGCCCCGGCATCCTTGACACCGGCCAGGCCTTCCACCATGGCATAGGCAACAGCAGCGGAGGCCCAGGCATCGGGTGCGCCAAATGACACCTTGGACGGCATAAAGAAAAAGGGACCATCCGAGAGTGTAATGCCCGCAACCATCCATTTGACAGGGGTATTTGCAGCAATGAGTTCCATGGAAGCTATTTCCTTATCGGGATATGGATTGTCAAAACCATATACATAAATACCCACATCATTAATGATGCTGTTCTCACCCTTCCAGGCCACTTTATAAAGGGGCATGGTATTACGGGTAGGCCACTCGTACCTGCTCCTGCCTCTCGGGTAATGGAAATAACCCGTCTTGTCATTCGTAATGGGATTTGTCCAGGAACTGCCGTCGCTGTAATGCAATACAAGGCTGCCGGCATAGTATTTTCCCCTCGGGTTCGGAGTATGGCTGATCGTGAACTGCGGATCATGCATTACATGAAGCAGATATACCGAGGCCGCTTTACTCATCACCTCCAGAGAGGTTTGAAACAGGTATCCCGGATCGCCGGAAAGCCCGATACAGGCCCTTCTTCCGTTGGCTTGAGGGTCGATGATCTCGAAAGGAATATCTTCGAATACCTGTTTCCCCACCGGCATATTACTGATATCATCCTTCCCTTCGCCGATCCACCCTGGCACCTGTTCGGTTCCGTCTCCCGAGAAATCAGCATTGGCGGTGGTCTTCAGGTCTATGCTGGTAAAATTTCTCTCAGGCAGATCGGGCATGGCACCGCGGTAGACACAATGAAGGTAATCACCAGATCTCTTGCCCAGTTGATGGATCCTCCGCAAAATATCAACGGCATAATCCTCGAAACCGTGCTCAAATGCTCCGTGGGCCAGTTCACCGGCGACGATCGGGGAGACGCCTCCGTTCATATATTCCCATTTATCGATATGCCAGCCTTTCTCGTATGGAGGGTAACAGAGGTACCATTCACCCGGCGAGCTTTCCGGCATTTCTTCCCTGATGGCCTGGTATGACCGGATGATCCGGACACAGTTTTCATGGGAGATGCCTTTGTTCAGGACATAGGCATTGGAAAGGGTAATCTGCTCGGAGATATCGGTCTCCCCGAAGTCATAGGTATAGGCCGGGTCTTCGGGCACCCAGTGTGTATAGAAGTCTCCGTTCCAGCAGAGGGCATCATTGCGTGCCCTGATCCCTTCACCTAGGGCTTTGATCCTGGCGGCTTCTTCTGCTCTCGCGGCATACTGCAGCATCTCGCTGACATAATCACAACCAACCGCCAGGCCTATATTATCAGCATACAGGATGCCATATTCGCTCTGATCAGGATGGCCCCAGGTTGTGTTATTGTTGAATCTTTCAGCTTCATCATCCGGAAGGAAATCCCAGATATCAATGGTGTAGGCCCTTTTTGTGAGCTTGAATTTTTCTGACCACCTGTACGGATCCGATGTCATGTACTCGATAATTTTTATGGCATCATCCAGCTTCCCTTCCATCCACCGATCATCCCCCGTGGCCTTCCAGGTAAAATAAAGGCCTTCCAGAAAATGGAATTCCGACATATTCTCAACGATAACCTTGATAAAAAAGCCGGAAGATTTATCATCCTGCGGAGCATTGATGAATTCCGGTCCATATCTGAGGGTATAGTGTTTCAGGTTGGCCAGGTTCGTATGGAAAAAATCCGGCATCATTCCATCCTCCCGCTGACCGGACGAGAAAAAATCCATGTATGAGGTGATCTCCGGGTAGAAATACTTAAAAGCCTTCATGCTGTGCACATTATCCTGCAGCCATCCATAGAAATACTGGTATACCTGGCCGTTGAACCTGACAAACCGGCCGAGTTCGCCATTTTCATCCCTGATCTCAGTCCGGGCATCTACCCTGAAACTCTCTGTGCCCAGGAGTTTTCCAGCCTGGTCCAGGTGCACTATGGAGTGGGTTCCCAGGAATCCACCCACCCTGAATTTGAGGGTTCCTGATACAGCCTCCCGCACATACTCGCCCCCGTTTCCGTCAAGCACGATGACAGTCCCCGTCTGGAGACCGGACAGCTCGATCCATGCCAGGGGTTTATACCCGTTTTGCTTGTCGGTGATCATCTCCGCTGCCCCGGAATACAAAAAAGAGGATAACAATACAACCAGGATTAACAGTCCCCGTTTAGTAAATCGCACAAGGTTTCTCATTTTCTATGGATTTAAGGTTTTGAATGCTGCGACGAGTTTGGTCATATAAAAATATCCAGGACCGGAGAAATTATTATCCTGTACTAACCCGTAAGCTGCAGGGTTAATATTTGAGGGTAAGCTTTGCTTCGCCGTTGAACGATTCAATCCTGACCGTTTCCTTTTCCGAATCATAGACTCCGCCTGATACATTCACAGCCTTTTCATAACCGGGATGGGGTATTCTCACTATTACGGTCCCCGGTTTTCGTTCCGAGCTGCAGCGGATGGTTGCCTTTATGTTATGATTTTCAAGGTCAGAAAGTATATGGATGGATACCGGGCCGAAATAGCTGGCCACATTTTCCAGTATGATCTCTTTTCCGTCCTCCAGCCAGCGCCTGGGGATTCCTGGCATAAGCCTGAGTGTATCACCCTCTTCCATATATAGCATCCAGCGGGTCTGCATCAGGAACCAGCCTTCTTCGTGTGTTTTATGGGGACTGGCATGATAGAGGTGTTCCCAGAAAGTGTAGGTTTCCCTGTCGGCCAGGGCCGATACCGTTGTGTAATAGGTTCTCAGGAAAGGCTTTACAAGTCCCCGTTTCAGCTGTAACCATGCATGGCGGCTGTAATAAGGCTGGCTGAATGCACTGTTTTGCTGATAGAAAAGTTCGCTGTGATAATCGAGTATCATTTTCGAAGCTTCTTCCCCGGGATCAAGAACCTCCGCAAAAACCAGGTATAAGGGACCCAACAGCACATCCCGGGTGGTGAATGTACCGTGTGAATAACAATTGCCCGGATCAGCGAACAATGCCAGCGGTCCGGTTGCCTCGGGCCATGGGGGTAGCGTCGGGCACCAGGTGCCGTCACCTCTGGGAATGACCGGGGCATGCGCCATGGACTGGAAAAGGGAGCTGCGGATATCCGATTTCCAGGCTTCTGCTTCTTTTTGGAGGCGTCTTGATATTTCAGGATCACTCTTCCTGAGCATTTCGGCAACCCGCTTCAATCCTATATAGGCATAAGCATTCAGCATGAATTGGTGGTAGGCATCTTCCGGATCGGCTACCTTTCCGGCTATCATCCCGTAACCCGGTCCCTTCTGGTCAGCACCCATATTTTCTTTTCTCCATCTCAGCAGGAATTCACTGGATTTCAACAGGGCAGGCTTTGACACCTCTAACCATTCCGGATCATTTGTATACCTGAAATATTCTCCCATGGTCCACAAAGCTGCGCCGGTTTCCACCATGTATCCGCCAAAATTCTGTATCATTCCATCCTCGTGCTGCTTGTCAAGAAAATACTGCAGGGAGCGCCTGGCAATGTCGTGCCAGCCCATGGAACTGAAGTACTGTATGATGGGTGCACTTTCCGTACCGATGGGAGAATATACACCGATGGTCGGGGCGAGGGTGCCGTCTGGTTCCTTGCCGTAGGTAACCAGGTCCAGGTGCAGGAGTCCCGCATACATCATCTCTTCGATCCTTTTTTCAGGCAGGTTTATATAGGGAGCAGAAGTGAGTTTATCCCGCCAGAATTGCCGGCACTCCCTATAACGTTCATCGACTGACTGACGGGAAAGGATTTCTGCCCTTTCCCGGGAGATGGGTGCATGGGGGATGCAGAACTCAAATACAGCCTGCTCTCCGGGCTGCAGCAACAAAGCCACCTCCTCGTTTACCAGGGGGACCCCGTTTAACCTGGAGATACAGAAAATCCTGCCGTTTTCATACAGAGAGAATCCACGGTCCCCATCATAGCTCCACTCGTACCCCGACCACCAGCCCCGTCCCGGTTTGACAGTCTTAAACCAGACATAGCGGGGAACGGGGGAATTGTTCCTGGCAATGGAACGGGCCCAGAGGACCGTTTCTTCCTTATTAACTAAATCTTCTTTTTGCTTTTTGTCTAGTAATTGTTTCTGAGATTCGGTAAACATATGCCCGGCAGCATGGTTGTCAGCCACAAGATAGTGGGTACCGGTGTTGTTTTCAGCAGTGAGCCGGGAACATTCGAGACTGACGAAAAAAACGGACTCATAGCTGATGTCATCATCAACAAGTTTTGTATGCAGGATGGGCAGCATGCCATCTTCCAGCCGTCGTTCAGAATGCAGGACGGGTCCCTGTCCCCGGCCCGTTACAAAAGCATATTCAGCATCCCCGCCATTCAGTTCTTCGAGTTTCCTGATTCCGGCCACCAGCCTTGGACGGATGATCTCGTATTCTGCGGGGGCATCCTCCATGGCATAATATATTTCAAACGTGCGGATATCACGGCTGGTCCCGAGCCAGGTGGGACATGTCTGGTTTCGTGTTACCATGGCTGCAGCGTCAAAACTTTCTTCTGGTTCCGTTTCCATCATTTCCAGTTTAGTCCTGAGCTGCCTGGCCAGGATGGCCTGCCTGATTGCTTCAAAATCCCTGGTATCTTCTCCATCGGTGACAACCACGTTATACTCCGGGATATATATGGGAAATCCGGTGCTGACATCACGCAGGAAAAATGAGAAAGGATGTTCTCTGGTCTGCACGGAAACCATGGTGGAAGCACTTCCCGGTCCAACATGGTATTCATTAAACCTTACATATACGCCATTTTCAGCTGCCGGATCAATCGCGAAACGCTTTCCTGTTATGGTTCCCTTTCCTTTGATGATCTCAATATATCCCGGTTTGCCGTACCGGGCAGTAATTTCACCTTCCGGAGCGGCATCTTTCCAGAGAATGGTTATTCCCGGACCAAGGTCGTTCTGGCCAGATATTCTCAGTATGCAGGTCCAGCTTAATGCCATAACAACGATTCCCAGCCTTGAAAGGAGCAGGAGATGGGATAAAGCAGGAAGTTTCATGATACAATGTATTGGTGAATTAAAGTAGCATATTTAGATCAAACCGCCAAGCGGTATAGATACAATACACCGGAACCTTCGCGAACAGGTAAGCACAGGACAGATAAATCAGTAAATTGTAATATCATTGAATTTGATCATTAATTAATCATCCTCAGTAAACCATTCAATCCTTAATCTATGAAAACAAAACAGTATTATCTTAAGACACTAACCCTTGTCCTGCCTGCTCTATTATTATGTCTGCAGGTAACCAGCCAGAAAGCAGTATTCCTGCATCATTCCACAGGAGGAAATGTTTATAATGAAGGGAAGGTAAATGCATGGATCGATGATTACAACCAGGAAAATAACTGCCATATTGAGCTCACTGAACGTGCCTTTCCCAACAAACCTTATGAATGGAAAAATTATCCTTTTGACTACTGGAATTTATGGATCAACGGGGCATGTGATTCCGGTGAACCGGGGATTGAATGTATGAAGACCCTGAGCCGGGATTACCGTATGATCATAATCAAACATTGTTTCCCCGGTGCACAGGTGCTGGGAGATACCGGCAACCCTGAAATTGATGCTGAACGAAAATCACTCGAAAACTACAAGATCCAGTACCGGGCCCTGCGTGATATGATGGACCAGTACCCGGATAATCTTTTCGTGGTCTGGACCCTGGCCCCGTTACACCGCCTTTCTACCAACCCGGAGAATGCCAGCCGGGCAAAGGAATTTGTTGAATGGGTGAACGAACAATGGCTGACGGAAGACGGTAAAACCCATGACCATATCCTGATTTTTGATTTCTGGGGATTGACTGCCGAGCAGCATGAAGAGCCCGGCCAGGGCCAGGTTAATTGTCTCAGATATGAGTATGAGAGAAGCCATGAATCAGGTGATTCTCACCCGAATACAAAGGCCAATGAAGCTGTTGGTCCGGTTTTCGCAAAATTTATTGCTGATGCATTCACTGACAGGTAACCCGTGAGCATCCGGTTGATCCTATACATCATGCATAATACAAGATCCGGAATATCCCTGGCAAGGCTCACGGTCATAATATTTCTGTTATTACTCCCACCTGGTATTGCGGGACAAAAAGTGATTTTCCTCCATCATTCCACAGGTGGTAATTTATATACACAGGGTGATGTTGAAGGCTGGATCAGCGATTACAATGACGAAAACAATACCCATATAGAGATCTCAGAAAGAGCTTACCCAAATTCACCTTACCCCTGGAAAAATTACCCCTATGATTATTGGAAGCTTTGGGTGAATGGGGACTGCGATGCGGGACAGCCAGGTATTGAATGCATCGAAAGCCTGGTCGAGCAGTACCAGGTGATCATTTTCAAGCATTGTTTCCCCGGCGCGGCCATACAGGCTGAATCAGGGAGTCCCGAGCGCCCTGCGGGATAGGATGGATCATTATCCGCGTACCATATTCATTGTCTGGACCCTGGCCCCATTGCATCGCATGTCCACCAGTCCGGAGGATGCTGCCCGTGCCCGGGAATTCGTTGACTGGGTGAAAGATGAATGGCTGACCGAAGATGGC
>LJUP01000046.1 GCA_001303955.1 Bacteroides sp. SM23_62
ATCCCACCTGGGAGGAGAATTTTTCAAAACCGACGGTACCGTGGCGGCGAATTACGACGAAGCCGACCTGTCCCGTCGGTTCATTGACGGCCCCATTGACCATGGATTCGACTATGCCCTGACTTTACCGGGGGGCATACAGGAATCTCCCTATGCCTTTTTCAAGAATGACCGCTTGTCACGCTGGGATAATGATTTGAAGGAATTCGTGCATTTCGACCGGGATGACAAGGCCAGGATCCATTTTAAAAAGTTCTTCAACGAAGAGATAAAGCTGGATGAGTTCATGATGGACAACTGGACGACCGAATCAGTCGGTCCCCTGTTGATGCGGGATGCGCTAAGATTTATCGATGCTCATATGGAAGAATACGGAACGGGCAAGCCATTTTTTATGCATTATTGCTCCCAAGCCGGCCATGTCCCGTATGTACCCCCGGTTGCTTTCAATATCAATGATCCGACCGATACCGAAGACCTGACCAAAGAAGGTGCATTGCCGGTGAAAGGGCAAACGGTGAATATCCGGACCGACATGATGTACGAATGCGACCTTGCTCTTGGGCTGTTTGTCGAGAAATTACAGGAGAAAGGCATACTTAAGAACACCCTTATCATTTTCTCGAGCGACAATGGTGCCGCGGAAGGCATCAATCAGGAATGGTCAAAGTCTGTATACGAAACACCAAGGGAAGGGAAATTCGGAGGCAATCGTACCGAGACAGGCAATAACAGAAAAAAAGCTGTCCATATAAATGCCCAGGGGGTGACAAAAAACGGATATCCACTGCGTGGGCAGAAGGGTTATGTCTATGAAGGCGGCCACCGGGTTCCCCTGATCTTCCGCTGGGGTAACGGGATACCTTCCGGTCACGTCGTTGAAGACCAGCTGATAAGCCTCCACGATATCTTCAGAACAGTGGCATCGATCGTGGGTATTAGTCCGGATTCCGAATCCGGGCTTGACAGCTATGATTTCTCCGAAGTTCTGAGGCAACCTGGTATATCGCACGACCCGGTCCGTGAATACCTGTTTATTCAGTCCAACGAACAAAACATAGAGCGTACAACCATACGATGGGCAGCCTATCACCAGGAAAAAGGAAACATGAACCCCGATTTGTGGAAGGCAATTATTCAAATCCCACGAACCCTGTATGGAAAAGATTTTCCGGATGCGCTGGAAAGAGCAAAAGCACTTGAGCTCTATTACCTGTCCGGGGATCCGACGGAATCGAATAACCTGGCAAACAGCGTTAAATTGAAAGAAATGGAGATGATCTTCAAACGCGAACTGAAACGGGAAAGGACAGCCCAGTAGCTTATATTACAATCCGGCTTCAATGAAATTGAGAATTAGAAAATATAAGTGAAAAACCATAATAGTATTTATAAAATGAGTAAAAGAAAAATGGATAGGGAAAATTTCCCGGCAGGAATTATCCTGGCAGGATGCATTCTTTCCATAACCATAGTCTTATGCGGATGCAGGACAAACACACCGCAGTCCGACTCGGCATCCGAGGGTAACAGGGTATTGACAGCGTCGGATTCAGCCCGGCTGGCCTGGTATTTCAATGCACATTTCGGAATGTTCATTCACTGGGGGGCGTATTCTGTTGCGGCCAGGGGGGAATGGGTAATGAACAGGGAACTGATACCCCTGGAAGAGTATAAGGAAAAATACGCTTCAAAATTCCTGGCGGAAAATTATGATCCCGGGGAATGGGCCGAAATTGCCAAAAAAGCAGGCATGAAGTATGTCGTTCTGACGGCCAGGCACCATGATGGGTTTTGTCTGTGGGACACAAAAACGGATGAATTCAATGTCATGAATTACGGCCCCAAAAAGGATCTGATCCGGCCTTACGTTGATGCCATCAGGGATGCAGGGTTGAAAGTGGGACTCTACTATTCCGTTGCAGACTGGCACCATCCGGACTTTCCGGCGTTTGTGAGGAACTGGCCGGGTGGCTGGGAAAGCGAGGAGGCCCGTCAGCGCTTCGTGGAACACTATCACAGCCAGGTAAGGGAATTGATGACGAATTACGGGAAAATAGATATTCTCTGGTGGGATGGTTCTGCACCTGACGGGATGGAGGGTGAAAAGATCAACAGGGAGGTGTACGAATTGCAGCCCGGGATTCTGATCAACAACCGGAATGACGAACCCTATGACTTCAATACCAGCGAGCAGAAAATTGTTGCAGGAGTGGCGGGCAGGCCATGGGAGGCCTGCATGACGCTGAACGGGAACTGGGGTTACCATGCCACCGATACTTATTTCAAGAGTCCGAGGGAGGTCCTGCAAATACTCATCCGATGTACTTCAAAGGGCGGCAATCTGTTACTGAATGTCGGTCCGAAATCCGACGGGACCATACCCGAGGAATCGGCAGAGATACTTATGGAAGCAGGTGACTGGTTGAGGCGAAACCATGAATTCCTTGACGGGCCCGTAGAGCGGAACAGGATCGGGCAGCACTGGAATAATTCACTGGTACCAACCGTACGGGGAAATAACGTTTACCTGCATTTCCACAATCCCCCGGCGGGAAATGAATTCTGCTATTCGGAAATCGGTAACGAGGTACGCTCCGTGAGATTCCTTGAGACGGGCCGACCTGTTGAATTTGAGAAAGTGGGACACAGGCTGTTCCTGAAAAACCTTTCGGAATTTGAAAAGAATACCATAACCACCCTGGTTGTCGAGGTAATAGGGAAGCCGGATGAGGCGGTTAGATGGACGGAAGATTAATAGGATACATCCAAACCATCCATACATGGAAAATACTGGCAGAAGATCATTTATAAAAACAGGCATCGTATCCCTGTCCGGTGTGATGATACCGGGAGCACTGGCGAAACTCAACCTGGCCGGGTGTGCTCCGGTAAATGTTAACAGGGAGAAATTCATTGATAAGGCACTGGGATGTTTCATGGGTGCTGCCATCGGAGATTCCATGGGAGGGCCCGTGGAATGCCAGCACTACGAGAGAATACGGAAATATGCAGGTGATTTTACGGATCTGCTGCCTTTCGGCAAGCCCGTATCCGTATGGGATCCTCCCTCGGAGGGATGGGCCCAGCGGAGCGATCCGGGGACCATTACCGATGACACCTATATCCGGATGGATCTGCTGGAGTTTTTTCTGCATGCTGAGGCCCCTTATACGGCCGAAAAACTCGCGGCTTATCTGCTTGAGAATTCCGATTTTTTTGGATGGTGGGATCCGCCGCTGAATCAAATGAAACGAATTCAAAAGGGAGAATTATTGGCAGAAGATGCCGGTCGGTATATGGAAATCCAGGGTGGAGGCGGTGGCTGGTGGCAACCTGTATCCATCATGCATGCAGGAAATGTTGAAGAAGCATCAAGGGTGGCGGCAAACCTTTGTTCCATCTGGAAGACAGGCCTTGCCAGGGATATTCTGTCATCCGTGGTGGCTGGCCAATCGGCTGCATTCAGGGAGGATGCAAACATTGATTCCATCGTTGAAACCGTACTGGCCGATTCGGGAGAAAAAGCAAAAAAACTGTTTGAAAGGGCGGTTCATATAGCACGGGAATCAGGGTCAGCGGATGAACTTTATGAAAATCTTTACCGGCATGCATCGGTCTCCAACTCAACGCATACAGGTGAATTTAACAGCCTGGAGGGGCCTGTTCCCCCGGTTGAAGAGGTGCAATATTCCGAAGGTATGTGTTCTTCCATAGCCTTTGCAGAACAGCAGCCCTGGGCCCTGGCCTACCTGGTATACGGGGACGGTGATCCGGAAAAAACCTTGTTAACGGCCGTGAAAGGGGGACGGGATGCCGACAGCATTGCCACCAATACGGCCTCCTGGCTGGGAGCACTGCACGGGTTGGAGATCTGGCCGGAAAAATGGACCGAAACGGTCCGGAAGGCCAATTTGATAGACTTTGATCTTTTGGAAGTCGGACAGGAACTGGCGGAGACAGCTCTGGAACGGGGTTATCTGGATATTTAAGCGTGTAGCAGCACGACGTAAACTGCCCTTAATTAACGGATGATCAGTATAATTTAAAACCGGATATGATGAATTCAAGACATTTAATCTGCTTTATGGGCCTTTTGACAGGCCTTGCCTTCACTTTTGCAGGATTCTCCCAGTCTTCCAAAAAACCAATTGCAGGTGAAGGACTCACTGCCGAGTTGAAAATGCATGAAGGCAGGTCAACACTGTTTATCAACGGACAGCCCCACGACGGGATCTTCTGTTCCACCCGACCGGGATACAAACAAAACTTTGCAGAGGCCGGGTTTGATATCTTCAACATCCTTGGAGGCGGTCACGGATGGATAGCGGACGGAGTCTATGATTACCTGGAATCCGATGAATACCACATGGATAACAATATTGAATCATTCCTGGCACAAAAGCCCGATGCAAAACTGATCCTGAGGCTGGTATTCGCATACCCGAGGAATTTCTGGTGGGCGGTTCAGAATGTTGATGAGCAGGCCGTTCCAAAGGGAAGGGACCTGGGCCGCAAAATGCCCTCATACGCTTCACTCAAATGGCGTGAGGAAGCCGGGGAAGCGCTGAGAAACATCGTATTGCACCTGGAGGAAAAATACGGTAATAATATCATTGGTTACCTGCCGGGCTGCGGAAGCTGCGGGGAATGGTTCCAGTGGCATGCTTACACGGAGATAACAGACCGTTTTACAAATGGCTACCAGCTGGGTGACTACAGCAAGCCGATGCTTAAAGCCTACCGGGAATATGTTAAGAACAAATACAAAAGCATTGAGAGAGTCAATGCTGTCTACAGCACAAATCTCAAATCTTTCGATGAGCTGGAGATACCCGGTGTAGACCAGAGGCTGGGTGCTACATACGGCATCCTGCGTTCCGTTGCGGATGAACAGGCCCTGGTGGACTATTACGAGATCTTCAACCGCCAGGTATACGAAACCCTGGCACATTTTGCAGGGATCGTAAAAGAAGCCACGGACAGGAAAAAGCTTGTCCTGGTGTTTTACGGTTATAACTGGGTCGAACAGCCCAGGGGAGGCGTTACGCAGACGAGAAGCGGGCATGTTCACCTGGACGAGGTGATCTCCTGTCCGGATGTGGATTACATTGTAGCACCCTATGAATACTCTTTCAGGCAACTCGAAGGTGTTATATCCGGACAGGGAGTCCCGGGCAGTGTCATCCGGAGGGGGAAGCAATACCTGCATGAGCTGGATGGCTCAACCTACCTCGAATCATGCTGGCCCTCTGACCATCATAATCCCACGAATCCGGAGGAAAGCGGGAATCTTCTGCGGCGCGATCTGACGAAAGCACTGATGGAAGGAGCATCGGTCTGGTTTATGGACCTGGCAGGGGGAATGTATGACAGTCCCGAAATGGTAGAAGAACTCCGTAAGACCATTGAAATGGGACGCAAGATCTACTTCAAAGCCGGAGTGAACAACCGGCAGGTAGCGGTCGTTCTGCAATCTCGCGATGGATTCTACTACAGGGAGAACGAGGCACTACGCGCTCCGTTAATCCACCAGTTCAAGCAATTCGAACTGGAACGGATGGGACTTGGATACGATGACCTGATGCTGGAAAATCTGAAGTATCTTGATCCGGATGAAACGGAGCAGTATAAATTCTGGATATTTCCGAGTTCGGTCCATTTCACCGACGAAGAACTTGAGCTTATACAAGAGCACTGCATGCGCAACGGGAATTACATTCTCTGGTGTTATGCTCCCGGTGTCCTGTCCGAACGTGGAATTGACCTGGAACGTATGGAAAAAATATCGGGATTCAAATGCGGGCATACCATGGATCCGGGTGAACTGGCAGTGAGGACAGCCCTCAGTGAACATCCCATACTCAAAGGCCGGAATACACCCATAATATATGGTACTTACGGCGAGTTGTCCCCCGATCATATAAACTATCACTCTTCACTGAGGCATTATCCCGGATCTGATGTGGGATTCAGCGTGGCACCCAGGTTCTACATCGAGGAAGCCGATGAGGTGCTTGGCCATATACTTGATATTGAAGGTTATCCCGGGGGACTGGGGATCAAGGACATGGGGGACTGGGTTTCCGTTTACAGCGCTGCCCCTCTTGTTCCAAAACATATTTTGCGGAACATTGCCAGAGAGGCCGGGTGTCATGTATACACCGATTTCCTCGGACAAACATACCAGAGCAGGAATTTTGTCGGATTCTTCTCACATGAAACCGGTAACTGCCGCATACAACTGCCATACCATTCAAGGATTCTGGATGTTTACAATGACAGGGTAGTGGCCGAAGACGCCGATGTTATCGATATCTCTCTGAACGTCAACGATGCAGTCCTGTTCCGGTATGAACCGGTCGATCCATGATTTCCCGTAGTGAGGAAAGCAAGATCATAATAACTTGAACAGATAAAAATATGGCATGTATTGCAAAAGTACTTTGTATTTTCCTGCTAGCCCTGGCCGGATGTAATCCCCAGGCTGAAAAACAATCCGGTAAGAACAAACCCAATGTCATAATAATTTATGCCGATGACATGGGATACGGAGATGTTGCTGCCAACAATCCGGAATCAAAATTGAAGACCCCGAATCTGGACAGACTCGCCAGGGAAGGGATTAATTTTACCGATGCACACACCTCATCTGCTGTTTGTACACCTTCGCGCTATAGTCTTCTGACCGGTCGCTACCCGTGGCGGAGCTGGATGAAGTACAGCGTCTTCAATGGCTATGAAGGACCGCCATTGATAGAAATTAACCGGCAAATCCTGGCATCGGTCTTTAAAAATGCCGGGTATTCAACGTGCATCATAGGGAAATGGCATCTTGGTGTGGAATGGCAAACCAAAGAACCCGGACAGAAAGCAGATTTCGGAACGGTTGACTATTCCAAACCCGTAAAGCATACACCAAAACAATTGGGGTTCGATTATTCATATATATTATCCGCATCGCTTGATTTCAGTCCATACGTTTTTATCGAAAACAACAATGCTTTGGGTCCTGTTGACACAGTTATAGAAGCAAGTCCCTTTCCCGCATTCTGGCGCAGGGCGGAATCTACCAAAGAATTCAGGCATGTCGATATACTGGATCACCTGCTGGACAAGACGATAAAATACATTGAAGAAAACAGCGGGAAGGAACATCCATTCTTTCTTTATTTTCCGCTGACAGCACCGCATAAACCACTCCTTCCGCATCCCCGGTTCCGGGGTACTTCGAGTGCTTCCTGGTATGGGGATTTCATACAGCAGGTTGACTGGACAGTTGGAGAGGTCCTGAAGACACTGGACAGGGAAGGGCTGACAAATAACACAATCGTTCTCTACAGCAGTGACAACGGATCCTACATGTACCAGTTCAAAGACGCGGAAACAGACCATGTGGACGATAGTACCAAACATGGATTCAGGGCAGAGAACCACAAGCCCAATTGGAATTGGAGGGGGACCAAGGCCGATATTTACGAAGCTGGACACAGGGTTCCCCTTATGATCCGCTGGCCCGGTAAACTTACTCCTGGAACAATTGATGAGACGGTCTGCCTCACCGATATTGCTGCCACGTTGGTGGACATGCTGCATTTAGAGGCTGATCCTTCTCAGATGGAAGACAGTTTCAGCATGGTTCCGCTGATGAAAGGCAAAGCTTTCAGCAGGAAACCAGTAATCCATCAAAGTGGACAGGGCGCATTGGCAATCAGAATGGGGAATTATAAGCTGATCCTGTGCAATGGATCTGGCGGAAGAGAAATACCCAGGGGAAAGCCATTTACAGGTCCCTATCAGTTATACAACCTGGCAAATGATCCATACGAGACCACGGATCTGTATGAAACTGAAAGAGACCTGGCACAAATGCTTGAAAAAGAATTCTTTGAGATTGCCGGTCAGGATTTAACCGAAAATGACGTTTTACAGCTTATAACACATCTATACGACTAATATGGATTTGGTAATTGGAATTCCAAAGTGAAAGTGGTGGAATACAATAACGCATACTCAAAAGTGAACTATGTAAAAATCATAGCGAGAATCTTCATTGTGGTCTCCTCTATTCTATTGAATACAACTCTGAGGGGTCAGCAAAATAATAACCCTGAATATCTGGCTTGGACTCAGGTATTATCTACTGCTGACAGCCTTATGATTACTGACAGCACAGCGCCAGTCAGGTTTTCAATAACTGACAGGTTTTTAGGAGAACCGGGGATCAAACGGAGAGATCCCAGTGATGTGATTTATCATAATGGCAACTACTATGTCTGGTACTCCAAAGTACATGAGGGCGATGTCGGCTATCCCGGAGGATGGTCGGCCAGGGTATGGTATGCCTCCAGTCCCGATGGACATAACTGGACAGAAAAGGGCATAGCTATTGATATCGGCACCAAAGATGACTGGGATGGATATGGGGTATATACACCCAATATACTGGTATATGAAGACAAATTTTACCTGGCTTATACAGCCATTAAGCCTCCATTTATATTTGAATATAGTATGCCATCAATAGGTATGGCAATTGCATATTCGCCGGATGGACCATGGGAGAAATTGGAAAACAACCCGATCATACCCCCAGGAGAAGGACCTACTGCCCCGGATGGATTCCTGGCAGATGATGCTTCATTTGTAATACATGAAGGTAAAGTACTCCTTTATTACAAAGGTTGTCCTTATAAGAAAGATTCAGATGGCAAGAAAATCAGGGAAGGGAATACTTTCCTTATGGTCGCTTCAGCCACAAATCCGGAAGGTCCATATGCGAAATATCCCATTCCGCTTCATAGGGGACATGAAAGCCTTGTCTGGAAGGATGAGAATGGTTTTGGAAGTTTTAATATGTATTGGTGGAGGGAGCAACCCAAGTATTTCCGGTCCAAAGACGGTTTTAATTTTATTGCTATATGTCCATTACCAGGGTTCAATGGAAATGATTTCATGATTAGAGCGGCTGGTGTTTTTCGCGCTAATTTTAATGAAAACCGCCCTTGCTGGGGAATATGCATGTCTGGTCAGGGACTGGCCAGGTTTGAGATTGAATGGTCAGAATAAGGAATGCCAAAGAACGATCCGGAAGAACATGCATTTAATGCAGCAAATGAAGAATACAACGAAATACCATAACCAGTTGTGGGGTCAATACCCTCTGTTTGGAAATGGATCAGACATAATCACAATATTGGTCGTAACATTTTAACATAGAAGAATCATGAAAAAAAAATCTGTAATTCTCTTCTTATCATTGCTTATTGTAAGCGGAGTACAGAGCCAGGATGATTCTGGATCAGCACTGCAATTACCTGAAAAAGATATGCAATCCTGGAGGAATGCCAAATTCGGGTTGTTCATTCATTACGGTTTGTATTCTAATATCGGGCAGGGTGAGTGGATCTCGCTTTATAAGCTTATGGACCGGGATGAATATGGAAAGATCAAGGATGAATTCACTTTTGAGGAATACACCGGCAAGCACTGGGCGGAAGTGGCGAAAAATGCGGGTTGCAGATATATGGTGGTAACTACCCGGCATCATGATGGTTTCTGCCTGTTTGATACAGAATTTGGAGATTTCGATGCGGTGAATAGTCTTGCAGGAAGAGACCTTATTGCCGAATATGCTGAAGCTGCACGGGATGCCGGCCTGATGGTGGGATTTTATTATTCACCAATCGACTGGAGGTATCCGGGATATTTCTTCCCTACCATGTACCGTTCCAGCGCCGAGGAAATGAAGGTACAGACGTATACCCAGATCAGGGAATTGCTTTCAAATTATGGTAAAGTTGATATTCTCTGGTATGACGGACTGTCAGACAGGTATTTAGCCATTGGTGGTCTGGAGTGGAACGATGAGAAGCAATGGCATACGCGCGAACGCGACAGGCCCTATACCGGTGAGTTCAGCTGGGAGCCTGATAAATTGAATACCATGGTACGTGAACTTCAGCCTGAAATAGTGATTAAGGGTACTGATTTTGGTAATCAGGAATTCAGCCTTATAAGAAGACAATACAGGTTGCCCTGGGAGGTTGGCACCAATCTCTCGTATCCGGGATGGGGCTGGAGGCCGTCGGACAAGGATGCGATGATGAGCCTTGACAGTTGCATACAGCTGCTTGTGACCGTAGTTTGCAAGGACGGGAACCTGCTCCTGAATGTGGGTCCCATGCCTAATGGACAGATCGAACCGGCACAGGTGATGAGATTGCAGGGAATCGGCAGATTCCTTGAAAAATATGGTGAAAGTATATACGACACCCGGGGGGGAATATATGACGAAACCTGGGGAGGAACGACCCTCACGGACAGGGCAGTTTATGTCCATGTGCTGAAAGTCCCCTCAGACGGTTTAATCTATATACCGCCGGTAAAGAAGAAAATTGTATCGGCAGTGTACATGAGCGATAACAGGAAAGTGGCAATTAGTCAAACAGATAAGAACGTGACCTTGAAGGATATAACCAACAGACACAACGAAACAGATGTGGTAATTAAGCTTGAACCCGCATCTGAGTAAGACCTAACATGCATTAATTATGAAGATACCAGGTGTAGTGCTTACCCTATTGATTGCTTGGTCTATAACTTTACATGCCCAATTGAAAGATGCTCCCAACATTATTTTCTTTCTGGTCGATGACCTGGGGTATTCGGATGTGGGCTATATGGGGCAGAAAGCCAATTTGAATACACCTAATATAGATCAATTGGCCGCTTCCGGAATGGTCTTTACCAATGCTTATGCAGCCAGCCCGGTTTGCTCACCGACCAGGGCAAGCATCCTGACCGGCAAGTACCCTGCAACATTACAGCTGACCTGCCATATTCCTGGTATTGGAATAGAACCTTATGCGACCATAAGAAATAAAGGCCAAAAACTCATGGAAGCCGAATTTATTGATCATCTGCCGCTTAAGGAAGTAACTTTTGCCGAGGTACTAAAAGAAGAAGGATATGTCACCGCTTTTATAGGCAAATGGCACCTGGCCGGGGAAGGATCCCAAAATACTCAGGATGGAATTGTCAATGCCCGGTTTCACCCCGATCAACAGGGTTTTGACGTAAATATCGGTGGTTGTGCTTATGGACAGCCTGTGAGTTATTTTTCGCCTTATGAAAACGGAACGCTTACCGATGGTCCTGATGGTGAATATTTAACTGACAGATTGGGTGAAGAAGCATGCCGGTTCATTGAAGAAAACAATGACCACTCTTTTTTACTTTACTTATCTTTTTATACGGTGCACAGTCCCTACCAAGCTCCCGGGAAAGTGGTTAACAAATACAATGGGAATATATATTTTGCCATGTTAGAAAAACTGGATGAGAATGTCGGGAAAGTCCTTAGCACTGTCAGAACTCTAGAACTGGAGAAAAGTACCCTTGTCGTTTTCTATTCGGATAATGGCGGAGTGGGTTCCAATCCGCCGCTACGCAGTGGTAAGGGATCTTTGTATGAGGGTGGAATCAGGGTTCCGCTATTATTTAGTATGCCGGGCCTGGTTCCAGATAATAAAATATGTGATGTGCCGGTTACCAGCACGGACTTATTTCCAACACTACTGGATGCGGCGGGGATATCGTCAAACCAATGCAAACAGGTCGAGGGAGAGAGTCTTTGGCCGCTCATCACCAGAAGAGGAAACATACAGGAGCGGGCTTTATACTGGCATTTCCCGCATCATCGGGATATAGAAAAATCGATGAGTGCTGCCATACGTGATGGGGACTGGAAACTGATCCGGGAGTTTGAAGGTGAAGAATTAAGTTTATACAATTTGGAGGATGATATTGGGGAAACCAGAAATTTGGCTGGCAAGTACCCAAAAAAAGTTAACCTCCTATTTGCAAAACTGGGGAAATGGTTAAGGCAAACCAATGCCAGAATGCCTCAGCCCAATACGATAACTTTGGCAATCCAGGAATAAAAAAAACATAAACGATGGTACAATGAAAGCGAATCCAGAAGAAAAACTCACTTGTTTAAAACAATTATTCGGCATTTTAACAGCGGTATTATTACTGAATGGATGTGGGGTCCAGACTCCGTCCATACCCAATTTAGTTCCCTCTGAATCTTCCAGGGCCCCAAACTATTGGTGCACCTGGTATTGGCAAAACTATCTTGTTTTAAAGGGACAGGAAGTGACCGATCCCGATCCGGAAATGGTTTTTAATAGCGAGAACGTCAGGGAACAGTTGAATGAAGAAACACTCTTTGGAGAAGGGGGTATGGCAAAGGTAATGTTGCCTATGTCCCGTGGAGATTATTATTTTCTTATTGACCATGGTTGGCAGGATAAATCATGGGATATTCCAGAGAAAGATATCTTCTTTAACTTTATCATGGATACAATTGATTTTCCCTCTTATACCAGCCTCCAACCAAAAGACAGGATCAAAAAACTCAATGATGATTTAAAAGCATTGGGCTGGAGGGGACTAGGACTTTGGGTACGGGGAGACATTGCAAAAGAAGAAGCTGTAAAATTTGTTGAATGGAGTAAGTACGCCGGTGTTGAATACTGGAAAATTGATGGCGGTGAAACAGAAAACGCTTATTGTTATAAGGCAAAACAAAAAATCTACCATGAACTTTATCTTGAGTATGTTACCGGTTCCCGTGGTCCTTTGAATACCCGTTGGGATGAGGAAGGATTGTCCTGCTACCCCTCAGTGTACGCACCGGGCATAAGACATGTAAAAGGTTCCAGTGGCCCTTACATCTCGTCCGAAGCACTGAATATATTAAAGAACTCAGACGTATTCAGGACTTATGACGCGGTTCCCCTGCTGGTGAGTACGGTTACCATGCAGCGGATCCATGACCTTTTAATGCAGACAGCTGGCAAACCGGAGTATGTGGCCCTGTTAAATGTGCAGGATGATTGTAATATCGCAGCGGCATTAGGCTGTGTGGTATCTGGAATGCGTCATCCCAAAAAGACACCCCGCATGTATGAAGGACGGGATTTCCACTTTCAAATTGCAGGAGATAGAAAAGTAGATCAACGTTTAAACGAAATGGACCGCTTTGTCCGATGGCAAAGGATTGCTCCACCAATGCCGGCAGGTTACGGGACCTATAAGGCTTCTCGGGGTTTTTTAATCGACAAATTCAAATTCAGAACGGGTGATACCTGGAAAACGGATACTTGGGGGAAGATGGTCAGCCAAAGCGCCCCGGCAATCATGGTGCGCAACCTACCTTTACCACAAGTAAAAATCAATGGCGAACCTCCGTATGTTCTAGCCAGTAAATTTCCTGACGGGGCTATTTGCATTGCAACCGAAGGACGCGTGAAACCGGATGACAGTTGGTATCACCCGCGTGCTGATGTCTCATTGGAATGTGGCGAGGGAAATCAACCCATCGGAATTTTCGGGCATTACAAGTCGCTGAAATTATGTTTTGATAAGTCCATTCCCGGAAATACTGTGGTCTGGGCCCAGGATCTGTTGGCTGATCAGGCCCAGGACATTACTTCCCGGGTAACATTAAGAGATAATGAACTGATTATTCCGGGAGAATTAATTGATGAAATCGGCACATCAGCAGCAACAGCAGGTGATATCTCCTCTCCGGGTCTTGTTCTTATGATGGAGGATCAAGAAGGAAAATGAGCCAGAAATCGCTGGGATAATATCAAAAACAAAATATATGAACCTTCAAATAAAAGTTATCATTGGGAATGTATTGATTACATCTTTTGGCAGTAAGAACATACATATATGGATATTGACTCTGCTGGCGTGGATCTGTATCCCGTCTGCTGCTCAACAAACGAATACTGTTAATGCACCATTATTTGTGGATCCTAATTACCAGGGTTCCTGTGATCCGGAAATTATTTACAATGACTTTGACAGTACCTGGTACATCTACTATACGGGGAGGCGCACACTTGTGCAAAATACCTGGTTGCGAACCCCTATAGGTGTGGCATCGTCCAAAGACTTTGTTAACTGGATATTTGAGGGATACTGTCAATTTGATGGTATGGGTGGGCAAAAAGATGCGGAAGCTACCTATTGGGCTCCGGCAATGATCAGTAACCAGGAAAAACTTCACATGTTTCTCACGTACCAAACTGATACGTCCCCCGACACAGGCCCGTGGGGAAGTTCCGGCAGTATTGTACATTACGAGACCAGCCTGTCCGAACCTTTAAATGGGTGGAAAAAAATAGGGGATGTCAATAATTCACTGGAGAATCTGGATCGCTCCATTCGAAAAGACGAATGGGAAAGAGCAAGGATTTTAGCCAATTCCCTGGAGTTAAAAGCCTTGGATGCCACGGTTTTTAAACATAGTGGTCTTTTTCATATCCGGTATATGTACTACGATCTGGACGGTAGACTTTCCTTTGCCCATAAGGTAAGCAGTGATTTATCCCACTGGGAAGATCGTAAGTTCGCATCATCCGGGGATGCATACAATGAAGAGGCGACCGGACTGAGTTACGAGGAAGCCCCCTATATTTTTAGATGGAAAGGAAAGAACTGGTTGATAACGGATCCCCACCTTGGGCTGTATGTTTACAAGAGTGATGATATAAGTCATTGGGATTTTCAGGGAGTTGTGCTCAAAGAAGCAGGGAACAGGCCATACGATAATTCCAGAGGGCGCCATTGCAGCGTAGCGGTCCTTGGTGATCGGGCTTTTATATTTTATCATGTTGAATACAACAGGCAATATGATGGCCCAAGCATTTACAATCAATCCTTTGAGAACCGCAAAAGTGTCATCCAAATGGCAGAACTAGAGCTTGTGGACGGCCAATTGGTTTGCAATCGGGACAAGGAAATAACACCTCCGACAAGGCATGGGAAGGATATCCATTAATCTCAAGCTAAACTCAAAATAAGTGACCAGAAAACCTAATATGGAACGAATTACGCGAATTATTCTGTCCTTGGGAACCATATTTTTAATTGCCGATGGTACCTTTTCAGGCCCTAAGGGACCAAAAAGTAATTCAGAACAGAAGGTTATATCGAATACCAGATATTACTGGGTAAAAACACTGCATCACCTGAATTATTGGTCGGCGCAGTTCGATCCTGAACAGAAAAGCACTGTAGACAATTCATTTAAAGACAATATTTTTTGCTTTAAACCAAAGGAAAACATCTATTTTATGAATAACCTGGAAGAACCATGGATAGCTTTTGAGGTTCTGGTAGCCGGGGCAATCCATCCAAAGGATGGCTTCCGGCACGCATTGTAGAATGGTGCGGATTTCATCTGTATTGGCATGTACGATTTCCAGATCATGGAGGATTGTAATATCGCCTTGGATACCCTGGCTTCTTTAATCCGGACAAGGTCATGTAGGTGCTGATCGTATAATCATTTTGATGGAACCTGAAAATTTAAAATAAAAACAAAGAAAAGTGATGTATTTTTCTTATATTCAAATTGTTAAGTCTTCATTTACGGACTGTAATATTGCGATGTATGCCGGTCTCAATACGGTAGAGAATTACATGAATCGCCAATACACAGTAAAATCAGTCAGTTCATCAATCCCCACTGAGTGGCACAATACAACAAAGTTTGGTGTCAACCAAGTATTGACGGGGGGAGAAAAAAAAGTCCCGGTATCTCAGTATCGTCCACATCTTATTACATATCATTCTCAAAAAGACATACCTGGTTGGGGAATATCCATGCAAAGTAAGGGTCGTGATGCCAATCTTGTTAGATTTCAAATGAAAAAGTTATGTTCTGATAAATCCGGGTATATTGATAAACCAAGTATAATACAATGTTATTAATTTTCGGGAATGCTATGAAAAAACAGAAATTGATTCAAAATTCAGCGGGGATAATCATGATTATCCTGACCTTCCTGGGCTTTTCCTGCACAAAGAGGTCCCTGATCCTCTTCGATTTCAACCGGGATTTTGATACCGGCACCGTTGAAACAACCGAGGGCATGAAGATCTCGCTCATTGATGAGAAGGCATTACGACTGGAAAAGGGAGCAGTGAGGCAGTACCGTCCCAGCCTGGTGCTGAAAGCGCCTGGTGGGAAGTGGGACCTTTCCGGGTACGAAGCCATTACCATTGAGGTAAAGAATGTGGGATCGGAGCCCCACTCGGTGAACTGCATCATAAACAATCCCGGCGATCCCCCTTTGCCCGTGGGATATGTCTATGAAGACACTGATGTGATAACGGAGGGTGCGCTGCTGCTCTGGCCTGGAGAGGAAGGCGTATTGAAGCTTCCGCTGCTGCGTGAGCAATGGGCGGAAAAGGAGATCGGGATCATCGGCATGCGTGGTCACCCGCCCGTAAAACGGGTAAAGGACCTGAGCAATGTGAATCAGCTGGTGGTCTACATCCAGAAGGCGGACAAGCCCTTTGAAGTGGTGATCGATAACATCCGGGCAGAGGGTATCTACAAGGCTCCAGAAAAACTGCAGGAATTGAAAAACTTTTTCCCGATGATCGATGAATTCGGCCAGTACCGTCACAGGGAGTGGTCGGGCAAGACCCATTCCCAGGAGGAACTCCTGGTTCACCGGGAAATCGAAGAGGGGGACCTGGACTCCCATCCCGGTCCAGAAAGCTGGGATAAGTATGGTGGATGGGCCGCCGGTCCCCAGCTGGAGGCAACAGGATTCTTCCGGGTCGAGAAACATCAGGGCAAATGGTGGCTGGTGGATCCCGAAGGCAGGTTGTTCTGGTCGCACGGCATTGTAGCGGTCGAACCATATCATAAGACTGCTATCACAGATCGGGAATATATGTACAGCTTTTTGCCCTCCAAAGATGAACCGCTGGGAAGGTTTTACGGTACGGCTTCTACTCGCTGGGGGTACTACAGCAGGTATGATACATTTGAAACGTACAGTTACACAAAGGCTAATATGTATCGGATCTGGGGAGAGGACTGGTTTGACAAATCAGCCGGGCTCGCCCACCATCGTTTGAAGAGCTGGGGCATGAACACCATGCATACTCCCAACTGGGACAACCGGGAGATCTATGAATTGCGGAAAACCCCTTATACCGGGACCTTGAGAACGCGTCAGGCCAGGAGAATCATCGGCGACGAGGTCAGTGAGGGTTCCCGTTTCCCCGATCCGTTTGATCCGAGTTTTCGCAGAATACTGAGGGATCAGCTGGCATACCATAAAGACCACAGTATCGATGATCCCTGGTGCATAGGCTATCATATTGATGGCGAGCCCGACTGGGGATGGGATGGAATATCGCTTGCTGTAAGTACACTTAAAAGTCCCCCGGACCAGGCAGCAAAAAGGGAATTTATCAATGACCTGAAGCTTAAATACAGCTCCATTGACCGGCTTAATACTGCCTGGGGCACCAGTCATGGATCATGGGGTGCATTATTGATGAACCGAACGGAACCGGAAGGTGAAGGAGCGTATGCTGATCTGAGGGCATTCTATGCAAAACTGGCAGATACCTACTTTCGCATCTGCAAGGAGGAGCTCAAGTCCGCTGCCCCGAACCAGCTCTATTTCGGATGTCGTTTCTGGTCGGTAAACATACCGGTCGCCGATGCCGCTGCCAAGTATTGCGATGTGGTCGGGTATAACCGCTATTATTATACTGTTGAGAACTTCTATATGCCAAGCGGTCAAAAGATAGATACCCTGGAATATGACAAACCCATGTTATTCGGGGAATGGCATGTGGGCGCCCTGGATCGTGGTATGTTACATCCCAGCCTGCGTCAGACTAAGGATCAAGACCAGCGGGCGAAGGCGTATAAAGACTATGTCCTCGGTGCGATGCGGCATCCCCAGGCTGTCGGCACAATCTATTTTCAGTACCAGGATCAGGAAACGACCGGAAGGGTGGGTGACGGTGAGAACTACCAGATCGGATTCATAGATGTATGCAACAAGCCTTACTACGAAATCATCCGGGCCAGCCGGGATGTTGGGTACAATATGTATGATTATCGTTTCAGTAATAAATGATGTGCAATGGACAATGGAGCTTTTAACTGGATCATTGCCCACCGCAGAATGGGAATCCATTGCAGTCAAGTTCAGACTCAGGCAGAAAACAGACTAAAATAGTGAAATTGAAAAAAGTAAAACTTCTTCTATTGGCTGTGTTTTTCTTGATTACGTCAGCCTGCATCTCAAAAAAACAAATATTGATATTGATTTCATTGATCAGTATAATGTGATCTGGGAAACTCAGTCCCGGAATTTTTCAGAATCAATGCCTCTAGGAGGCGGGGATATTGGATGCAATGTATGGGTTGAAGATGGAAATATTCTGTTATATCTATCCAGGAGCGGAACTTTTGATGAAAACAATACCATGCTGAAGCTTGGCCGAATCCGGATCATCCTTTGCCCGAATCCATTCCAAGGTAAAGATTCTGAATTTCGCCAGGAACTTAAGCTTCGTGAAGGGTGTATTTTTATGATGGGTAAAAACCAGGATCTATCTGCAACGTTAAAACTATGGGTAGAAGTATATCGCCCTGAAATACATATTCAGATAAAAAGCTCAACTCCAGTTGAAGTAGAGGCTCATTATGAATCGTGGCGAACTGAAGACCGGCCAGTTAGTAAAAATGAGCGAATGCAATGCCTCAGCTTCCTGGATACTGAACCTGAGAAGATTCCTTTAACAACTTATAAAGATTCTGTAATCACTGGCGAAAGGGAGATACTATGGTATCACAGCAACAGGGATGATGACCTGGTATTCGACAAAGAAGTCACCCAGCAACACCTGGATGATATCCGGGGTAAATTATGGAATCCAATGAAGAAACTGACCTTTGGAGGATTAATAAGAGGCGATGGGATGTCCTTTTCGCATATCGTCAGAGGCAGATATTTAGATAATGATTATATGGGTTGGGTACTTAAAAGCAATGAAGCCCAGGATTATTTGGTTAAAAAAATGCTTTACAAATCGCAACGATTCCCTGCTTTTTGGGATACCGGAAATGTCAAGGCGGGCATATATGACTTCGGGGACTTTGACCAGTGTCCCGATTTTGATCATGGTGGTGCTGGTATGATAAATTTGCAGGAGATGTTGTTACAAACTAACGGAAAGGAAATAAGAATCCTTCCTTCCTGGCCCGAAGAGTGGGACGTGGACTTTAAAGTTCATGTTCCATATAATACCGTTATCAAAGGCCACTTTAACGAAGGGATTATGGTTGATCTTGAAGTAACTCCTGGATCCCGGCGTGATGATATAGTAATAAAAAAATGAGAAAAATTCTATTTTCAATAGTATCCGTTTCATTGATAATCAGTTGTAATCAAAGCAGCCTGCAGGAGTATTATGTTCCAGGGGTGGCAAATACGGTTATCAGGTTTGATAGTATATATAGTTTTGCAAAGGTTTTGGTTAATGACAACTACATCCGCGATCATTCTGGCGGTTTTGCCGGCTGGGAATGTGACATTGCACCTCATGTAAAGCCCGTAGTATCAGCATTTCTATGCGTAGTACTAACCGATATGTCTGATGAGACTTCGTATAGAAGCGGTTATGTAAAACATCCAATGGAAAGGATCTTTCGAAGTATCAAGTTTAATGTTGCAAGTTCATCCATATGCACAACATGTGCTGCCTGATAAACGTGATGTTCTATTTCGAATATGAATTTGTACGAACAAAAATAAATACATAAGTAGTTAATATATAAATTGTTATGGGCAAATGTAGTGAAATCAGAATCATAATTGTTGTTCTTATATGTTTTAATTCATCCTGCAGGGAGGATGGAGCAGATTTTTACTGGAAGAAGAATATTCTCTTTTATAATAACGAAATTGTGGGCTTTGTTTCTAGTAATTCTACAGAGGGTATTGAATTCAAGGATTATATTGAAGAAATTTCTTTCGGCCTTTTTAAGATTAAAAGAGTTTTTAACTTCAAGAGTAATTCAGCGATAGATTCTGGCAGATTAACATTTGATTTTATATACTCAGGAAAAAGTACGTACTCCATGATTCCTGCTGTATCATACAACGGGAATTACTGGGGTAAAGGAAATGAGCCAAAAGGATTTTGCAAAGAGGGTAATTGGTATTCATTTGCATTTAATCGAGTAGCTGTTCCTGGAGCTACTTACTCCGAAAACACAAAATATTCAATTGCATTATGGGGGCATTATGATGAATGGTCCGAACCTTTTTCCTGCTCCTTAATGCCAGAGAATATTGCTACAACCCATAGGCTGATCTGGCCGCAGGAAGAGATGCCTTTCACATATACGGGCAGAGATTACTACTCTCCAGGTTACCAAAGCAAAATGACTTTGCAACCGGGAGAGAACTATACTGTTTGCGCTTATCTTGCAGTAGACCATCTTAAGCCAGATCATCAGGGACAGCGAAAATTTCTGAAAGCTGCCTGGGAAATGAATAAGAAAGAGGTTCTTAAAACAGAATCATCAGAAAACATCTGGCGGCTGGGGATTCAATACGCCTTAGAGAGTCTCTGGTCGGAAGAGGAATCATTTAAGGGTTTTAGTATCGGTCTTATTTGGAGTGAAAATCAATGGATTCAGGAAAAAGTATGGAAATATGAAATTGGGTGGTGTGGACAAAATGCCTCATTTGCTAACAGTCTCTTAACGGACTACTTAAGATACGGAAATAATGAATCTCTGGAAAAAGGATTATTATGCCTTGATACCTGGGCTAGAGATTGTTCTTTACCCAATGGATTATTTAGAACCCATTACGATTATGTCCTTGGAATTAGAAATGATGAGGAAATATTGGACGCCTGTAATCTGGGAACAGCAGCACTCAATTATTTTGAAGCCTTTGAACTTGCCAGAAAATGTAAAAATGAAAGGCCTGGCTATCTCTCTGTAGCATTTGGGATATGCGATTTCATGGCTAACGACCAGGAGAACTCCGGGCGTTTTGGTAAAGGATGGGATACCAAAGGTAAGTGTATATATCGTGATGGTACAATCGGTGCCTTTATCATTCCTCCAATGATTAGAGCTTACGAGATTTCTGGTGATGAAAAGTACCTATTATCAGCAATCAGAGCATTTAATTTCTATACTGGCGAATTGAAAGCTAATGGCTATTCAACAGCAGGTGCGATTGATACATGGTGTATAGATAAAGAGTCTTCAATGCCACTGCTTAAATCAGCTCTTATGCTTTTCGAAGTAACTTCAAAGGAAAAGCTTTTAGAGGATGCAGAAGTTATTTCCTGGTACCTGTCAACCTGGCTCTGGCATTACACTGCATACTATCCAGCAGAAACAGATTTCAGCGAGTATGGATTTGATACCTATGGGGCAACTTCGGTCTCAACCCAACATCACCATCTCGATTACTATGCCCTGAGCTGGGTAAATGACTGGCTCAATCTTGCAAAGTACACACAAAACGAAATATGGAAAGAAAAAGCTCTGGCTATCTGGTATAATGGATGTCAGTTACTTTCAGATGGAAACCTTGAGATTCATGGCAAGATTCGTCCAGTTGGATCACAAAATGAAGGTTATAATCAATGTCAGTGGGGAGGACATAGCACAAGTGGCGGAGCATTAAATGACTGGCTTGTTGCATGGCCCGGAGCTTTCAGATTAGAAACGCTTAGAAAAATCGAAGATTGGGATATTTTGAATTCAAATGAATTAAACAAATGACAACAATAGGAATAAATGAGAAATATCCTATTTAAGATCGTATCCGTATCATTGCTGATCAGCTGCAGTAAAAGCAGTCTTCAGGAATATTATGTTCCCGGGGTGGCAAATCCGGTTATCAGCCTGAACGGGACCTGGAAGCTGAACATTAACCCTTCCCCTGATTTCCTTGAGCAAAGTATATACCATGCAGACTGGAAAGATATACAGGTTCCCGGCGAATGCATGATGCAGGGATTCCCTGTTAAACATGATCAGCCTGTGGTGTATAAAAGGAGAGTTGACATACCCCAAGACTACGGGGGCAAGATCATCAGGCTCAGGTTTGATGGTGTATACAGCTATGCCAGGGTATGGGTAAACGGCAAATACATCCGGGATCATTCCGGTGGATTCACACGGTGGGAATGTGACATTACGCCTCACATTGAGCCGGGAGAATCCGCAGTGCTTTGTGTGGAGGTGACCGACAGGATGGATGAGATCTCGTATGGGAGCGGTTATGCAAAGCATCCGATCGGAGGGATACTCCGGGATGTCAGTCTGTTGGCATTGCCCGGCAATTTCCCGGAAGATGTTACCATCAGAACCGACCTGGACGGGAATCATCAAAATGCGTCCCTGATAATATCCGGAAGGACAAAACAACGTGCAAATGATGCAAAGGTTACACTGGAGCTTCTCGACAGCGATCGTAAAAGGATTACTCTTGAGAATCCTGCTATTCTTCTTGATAATGAACAATCCTTTCAGATCACCAACCTAGTTAACAATCCACAAAAATGGGATGCCGAACACCCGAACCTTTACAGTCTCAGGGTTTCATATTCAGAACGCGATGAATTATTATGGCAGAAAGTCTACAGCGTTGGTTTCCGGGAGATAACACTGGATGGAAATATATTACTGATAAACGGCAGGGAAGTAAAGCTCAGGGGAGCCTGCCGTCACGACATACACCCCATGCTGGGAAGAGTATCTACTCCCGGGTATGAACGCAAGGATGTCATGCTGGCAAAAGAGGCCAACATGAATTTCATCAGGACCTCACACTATCCACCGACGGAAAATTTCCTGAAATTATGTGATGAATACGGCATATATATCGAGGATGAGACAGCGGTTTGTTTTGTTGGAACATACCGGACCAGGGATTATTACCCCGGGGCGACCCA
>LJUP01000047.1 GCA_001303955.1 Bacteroides sp. SM23_62
TGGACCCTACCCTGAGTTTCGGTCTGGGGAACACGCTGGACCCGGTGGACACCGGACTCATATTTCAGGATCCCGTAAGCGCCTTCCCCCTTAACATGCATGATGATCTCCTTGTAGCCTCCAACGGTCCCTTCCGTGAAACTGGTAACCTCCAGTTTCCATTTTTTGGATTCACAGAACTTGGCATACATCCGGTACAGGTCGCCGGCAAATATGCTTGCTTCATCCCCTCCGGTGCCAGCCCTGATCTCCAGCATGGCATTTTTGTCATCTTCCGGGTCAGCCGGTATCAGCAGGAATTTGATTTCTTCCTCCAGGGGAGTCACTTTTGAGGTAAGTTCCTCTATCTCAGCTTTGGCCATATCCCTGAGTTCCTCATCTTTTTCACTGGCCAGCATGTCTTTGGCACTGGCCAGGTTGCTCAACAGATTCTTATATTCCTTGTAAGCACGGATAACCGGTTCAAGGTCCTTGTACTCCTTGTTCAGCTGGACATACCTTTTCATATCGGAGATGGTCTCGGGCTCATTGATCAGCCTGCCGACTTCGTCAAACCTGTTTTTAACGCCCTCCAGCTTATCCAGTATCAGGTTCTTGCTCATAAAACTTCTCCATTTCAGACAGTTTGCAAAGATATAAAAAATACCATTCAGGTGTACTGGTACCTGCCATGCTCCGCTGCTATGATAAGTTCCTTTTTTTCAGCCGGTTCCACCCTGCCTATCATCCTGGCGTCAACACCATATGACCTGGAGATTTCGATGATCTCTCCGGCATGCCGGGGAGCCAGGTAGATCTCAAAGCGATGGCCCATATTGAACACCTGGTACATTTCACGCCATGGAGTTCCAGACTGTTCATGGATCAATCGGAAAAGGGGGGGCAGCTCGAACAGGTTATCTTTGATCACCCGGAGCCGGTCAATAAAATGCAGCACTTTCGTCTGTGCACCCCCCGAACAATGGATCATGCCATGTATTTCTTGCCTGAAGCCCTCCAGGATCCCGGCCACCACAGGGGCAAAGGTCCGGGTAGGCGACAGCACCAGTTTGCCTGCGTCCAGGGGGGTTCCCGGAACCGGATCGGTGAGTTTGCAGGAGCCTGCATAGACCAGGTCTGCAGGCATGGATCCGTCATAGCTTTCCGGGTACTTTTCCGCATAGACCCGGGAAAATACGTCATGACGTGCCGATGTCAGACCGTTGCTGCCCATTCCACCATTATAACAAGTTTCATAGCTTGCCTGTCCAAAGGATGCCAGTCCCACGACAACATCCCCCTCCCTGATCCGGTTCTCAATGACATCTGCCCTTCGCATCCGGCAGGATACCGTTGAATCCACAATGATGGTTTTCACCAGGTCCCCAACATCAGCTGTCTCACCGCCGGCACTGTAAATACCTATGCCATGATCCCTCATCAGCTGAAGGAATTCTTCAGTCCCGTTGATGATCTCGGCAATGACCTCACCGGGCACCCGCATTTTGTTTCTTCCGATGGTCGAGGAGACGAGGATATCGTTGAAGGCACCTATGCACAAAAGATCATCCAGGTTCATAACGATGGCATCCTGGGCAATGCCTCTCCACACAGAAATATCCCCGGTTTCCTTCCAGTAAAGATAGGCCAGCGAGGATTTGGTGCCGGCACCGTCGGCATGCATTATCGTGCAAAATTCCTCATCGTGCCCGAGGATGTCGGGCATGACCTTGCAAAAAGCATTGGGAAACAATCCCTTATCAATGTTTTTGATGGCATTATGGACATCGTTCTTGGCGTGCGATACACCACGCCGACCATATTTTGATTGATCCTGCATGCGATCTTTACGTATCTTTGTTCAGCCAGTGCAAATGTCGCAAAGTTTCATAAAGATGACAAATTCCGGTAACGATCACCGTCTTTTGCTAGGAAACAGGATCCCGCATGAGTTTTTTATCACAAAAGGTTCGGGAGAGAGTGATATCACAATCCATGCCGGGTCCTTCCACCTGGCGCTGTGCAATGCAGGGATCGGCATGAAAAACATAGTAACCTATTCATCAGTACTGCCAGCGGAGGCCAGGCAAATAGAAATGCCAGAATATTTAAAACAGGGTGATGTAATGGAGGCGATCATGGCTGCCGGACATTGCCGCAAGGGGGAAAGGATCACTGCGGGCATGGCAATCGGATGGTTGTATGAGCGGGATACCGGTGTGAAATTCGGGGGACTTGTCTCTGAGATCAGCGGGAATTACCCGGTGGGAGAAATCGAGCAGAAACTGAATGAAAGCATGCTGGAAATATACCACCATGGATATGATGATTACAGGCTGGGAGATTTACAGATGATCACCGAAACTTTTGTGCCTCATAAGCAATACGGCACCGCCCTGGTGGCCCTTTGCTTTAATAGCTATATTTATCCGGTACTGAAGGGGGATTGAAAATTATGTGCCAGGCATGCTAATCCGCCGGTTTGTAATCAGTCCTGAGTACGCGGAACTCCGTGCGCCGGTTGAGCTGATGGGCGATCTCCTGCTCCTCCACACCGGGGAGGGAATTGATAAAGGTTTCCGTCAATTCAGTTCCCTCATCCAGAAATGGATAATCACCGTCAAGCCTTTTTGTTACAATTTTGGGCACTTCCTCACCGTAACCCTTGGCTGAGAGCCTGGCCAGATCAATGCCCCTTTCGATCAGGTAATCAACGACCGATTGGGCCCTTCTCTGGGACAGCTCCATATTATCTTCATTTGTTCCCCTGATGTCGGTGTGTGACATCAGCTCGATGGTAATGGTCGGATTGTCCGTCAGGGTTTCGATCAGTTTATCCAGGGAAACCAGTGCCTCCGGCCTGAGGTCCCACCGGGCAAAATCATAGAAAACATTGCTGTTTGAAAGCTCAATGGTCTCCCGGATATTTGAAAGATAGATCGTTGTACGAAAATCTGCACTGTTGTTCAATCCCTTTGTGGTCTCACGCTCTTTCCCATTGAGATAGCCGACCCTCGTGGCCACAAACACATAGTCTGTATTGGGTTTCAACATAAACCTGAAGGAACCGTCTTCACCCGTGGTTGTTTCTACGGTTATCCCATCACTTCCTATGGACTTTACCGTAGCCTCAACCAGCAGTTCATCCGTCTTATCATCCCTGACTTCACCAATCACATTAAACTTCAGGGGGGGGAGAGCGAACATATAGATCTCATCATTCCCCCTTCCTTTCCGGGTTGAACTGAAATAACCACGTTCCATATCCGTTTCGAATACAATCCCGAAATCATCCGCGGCCGAGTTGATCGGATATCTCATGTTCTCGATCTTCCAGGACCCATCTTCCTGCTCATTGGCCTTGTATATATCCAATCCACCCATCCCAATCCTTCCATTGGAAGAGAAGTAAAGCGAGCCGTCATGATGCAGGAACGGAAACATTTCATCATCAACCGTATTGAGGGCTTCAAGATTCTCAGGCATACCCCATTCACCACCTTTGCTGTCGCGTGATACTACCCATATGTCTTTCCCGCCCACTCCGCCGGGCATGTCAGAAACAAAATACAGGGTAAGTTCATCAGGCGTAATGGCAGGATGGGCGACAACTATGCTGTCATCCGCCAGGAGCAGGGGTTCCGCCTCGGACCATTCGTCCCCGGACCTGGTTGTGGTATATATCTGGCATCCGTAATTGGCGTTCTTATTGACCTGGCAACGGGTAAAATACATGGTGGAGTAATCATCTGTCAGCACGGGAGTACCCTCCTCAAATTCTGTATTCACATTTTCCTCCAATGCGACCGGCACACTCCACTTTCCTTTCCTGTCCATTCTTGAAAGGAAGATATCCGAGAAGTTCTCACCGGTGGCCCCGTGCAGGTCATTCCCGGTAGCCTCCTCACGGGAGGACGTAAAATAAACGATCTGGTAGTCATCCTGTGCAAAATAGGGACTGTAATCACTCTGCCGGGAGTTGAAATACTTCATGTTCTCAACGGTATAATTGGTAGGTCTTTCCATCCATTCGATGGCCAGTTCACAGGAAGTGATCCCTTCCTGTCCACGGGGATCATCCGGCACCAGTTCCTTATACCTTCTGTATTGCTCCATGGCATCCCCGTATTCCTCATCCATCCTGAGTGCATCTGCGTAACGCAGATAGATGACCGGATTGGGATACTCCCGCTGGATTGCCTGCTTATAACGAAGTTCAGCTTTATCCGGCTGGTTTGTGATCCTGTAACACTCTGCGATCAGGAAAATAATTTCATTCTTCAGGTCCCTGTCACTGACCTTGTTGTATGCATCTTTGAACAGATCGATAGCCACCATATACTCACCTGCGGCATAGGCTGCCCTGGCCTTGGTGGTCTGGTCCTTTTTTTTCTGGGCCTGTAAACCATGAGTGCCAATCATTAACAGGCCGGCCAGCAGAAGATACTGTATGGACTTCATATTTATGGGGTCAATATTCGTTATAAAATTAGTCGATTTTTACGATATCTATACCAGATAATATAAACAACGAAAAAAAATGACGAATAATATATATCTATGCCGGCTACCTTACAAATAACAATTCCCTGTACTTGGGAAGGGGCCAGGTCTCGTTATCAACAATCAGTTCAAGCCGGTCAATATGGTCTCTGATGATATCCAGATAAGGATATACCTTTTCACTATAAAGGCTGGCCTTCTTACGGATGTCTTCAACGATATTCGCTTTCTTTCGCTCCTCCACCATTTCGCGGACCTTTGCCTTTATGCCTGAGATATGAGCGGAAACTTCCCTGATCCTGTCCAGGCGGGCTGCAGCAAACTCCTTGAACTCATCTTCATCAAATATTTCCTTCATCCCCCTTACATTCTCTATCAGGTCATTCTGGTACTTGATGGCAGTCGGCAGTATATGGTTTATGGCCAGATCACCCAGCACCCGTGCTTCTATTTGTATCCTCTTGGTATACATCTCCAACCTTACGCCGGTCCTGCCTTCCAGTTCCCGTTTGTCAAGCACTTTCTGCCGGTCATAAAGGCCAATGGTCTTATCGGTCAGGTATACATCCATATTGGAGGGAACATCCCTGACATTGCTTAATTTACGTTTGGCTGCCTCCTTTACCCATTCTTCACTGTAATTATTCCCTTCAAACCGGATGGATTTTGAATCGATGATATACTTGCGGAGGACCTGGAGGATGGCCTCATCCTTCTTAATACGCTTTCTGATCAGGCTGCTGACCTCCTTTTTGAATTGTTCCAGCTGATCGGCCACGGCAGTATTCAGGGCGATGATGGGCGCTGCCACGTTGGCCGATGCCCCTACTGCCCTGAATTCAAAACGGTTCCCTGTAAATGCGAAGGGAGAAGTACGGTTACGGTCTGTATTGTCGAGCAGGATCCTCGGGATCTTGCCAATATTGAGCTTCAACTCTGTTTTTTCATCCGGGGTCATTTTTTTATCTGTCACATTGTGCTCAATCAGATCAAGCATTTCAGAAACCCTCGCTCCCAGAAATGCAGAGATGATGGCTGGCGGAGCTTCGTTGGCACCAAGCCTGTGGATATTGCCCGCCGAGGAAATGGTCGCACGCAGCAGGTCGGCATGCTCATAAACAGCCTTGATGGTATTCACCAGGAAGGTCAGGAAGAGAAGATTGGTTCTCGGTGTTTTCCCCGGAGCGAGCAGATTGATGCCATTATCAGTCATCAATGACCAGTTGCAGTGTTTCCCTGACCCATTGACACCAGCAAATGGCTTTTCATGGAACAGGACCCTGAAATGGTGTCTTCTGGCAACATTCTTCATCAGGTCCATGATGAGCAGGTTGTGGTCAGCGGCCAGGTTTGCCTCCTCAAAAATGGGGGCACATTCAAACTGGTTCGGTGCCACCTCATTATGCCTGGTTTTCACAGGGATGCCCAGTTTATAGGCTTCCATTTCAAAATGTTTCATAAAGGCAGAGACCCTCTCCGGGATAGAACCAAAATAATGGTCTTCCAGTTGCTGATCCTTGGCGGAAGCATGACCCATCAGGGTGCGGTCGGTCAAGACCAGGTCGGGCCTGGCATGGTACAGGGCCTCATCGATCAGGAAATACTCCTGCTCCCAGCCAAGGGTCGGGACCACCCTGGTCACACTCCGGTCAAAATACAGGCATACCTCTGAAGCAGCCTGGTCAATGGCCATCATGGATTTCAAAAGAGGTGTCTTATGATCCAGTGCCTCACCTGTGTAGGACACAAAAATGGTAGGTATACTGAGGGTTTTATCCACTATAAATGCCGGAGAGGTAGGATCCCAGGCGGTATAACCCCTGGCCTCGAAAGTGTTTCTCAGTCCCCCGCTGGGAAAACTCGATGCATCGGGTTCCTGCTGTACAAGCTTGCTTCCTGAGAAATTTTCAATGACCGAACCTGAATCGGACAATTCAATGAAGGCATCATGTTTTTCAGCGGTCGCATCTGTCAGCGGATGAAACCAGTGTGTATAATGGGTGGCACCTCTCTCTGTGGCCCATGCCTTCATACCTGCTGCCACCTCATCGGCCATTTTCCGGTCAATGCGGGTACCTTTTTCAATGGATCGCTGAACACTTCGGTAAGCTTCAAGCGAAAGATATTTCTGCATCTTCTGCCGGTCAAAAACATTGATGCCGAAATAATCAGAAATTTTATTGGAAGGAAATGCAATATCTACAGGTTGCCTTCTGAGTACCTCCTGCAAAGCCTGGAATCGTAAATTTGCCATGGTTCTGAATATCTAAATTATAATTTAGAAGGCAAAGATATCCTATTTTTCTAAGCAACCCCCCTGTTGAGATTAAAACTTATTAAAAATATGGCAATATTATTTCAACCCCCCGAAAAAAAAGGCTGTATTCAATCATTATTCATATTTAACAAATTATCCAGCGGATAGACTTCGGCCTGACCGGGGTGCTGATCAATCCTGCATCTCTGCGAAATTCTTGAAAAAGTAAGGAATCGTCTCAATGCCCTTGTAAAAATGCTCGAGCGGGTAATTTTCATTCGGGCTATGAATGGCATCCGATTCCAGTCCGAAGCCCATGAGGATGGTTTTGATCCCCAGCACTTCCTCAAAATCTGAAATGATCGGGATGCTTCCTCCGCTGCGTGTGGGTATGGGTTTCCTGCCAAAAGTCTGTTCCATGGCCTTGCTGGCAGCCTGGTATGCTACTGTATCAATGGGTGCTACATAACCCTCTCCCCCATGCAGGCTCCTGACATCCACCCTGACACCCTTAGGAGCAATGGATCTGAAATGGTTTTCAAACAATTTATCTATGCGTGCGGAATGCTGGTTCGGAACCAGCCGCATGGAGATCTTGGCAAATGCTTTGGAGGGCAGGATGGTTTTAGCCCCTTCCCCTGTATATCCTCCCCAGATCCCATTCACATCGAGGCTCGGCCGGATCCCCGTACGTTCCAGGGTAGTGTAGCTTTCCTCTCCGGCAACTGCATCCACATCTATTTCCTTCTTATATGTTTCGACATCAAAAGGGGCTTTGGCCATTTCATCCCTTTCCTCCCTGCTTAGCACCAGCACGTCATCATAAAATCCGGCAATGGTGATCTCGTTTTTATCATTGGTCAATGAGGCAATCATTTTACAAAGTACATTCACCGGGTTGGCTACGGCTCCTCCGAAAAGCCCTGAATGGAGATCGCGATTGGGCCCTGTCACCTCCACTTCCATATAGCTGAGTCCCCTGAGTCCCACTGTTATAGAAGGTATCTCCGTACCGATCATGGTCGTGTCAGAAACCAGGATAATGTCGGCTTTCAGCAATTCCTGGTTTTTCCTGCAAAATTCCTTCAGGCTTGGTGAACCAACTTCTTCTTCTCCTTCAATCATGAATTTTACATTGCAGGGAAGCTGTCCGGTCTTCACCATAAATTCAAAGGCCTTTATGTGCATGTAAAGTTGCCCCTTGTCATCATCAGCACCCCTTGCCCAGATCTTTCCATCGCGGATCTCAGGCTCAAAAGGCTGTGAATCCCACAGTTCAAGAGGCTCCACCGGCTGAACATCATAGTGACCGTATATGAGCACCGTTGGGAGATCCTGTCCTGCCAGCCTGGAGCCAAAAACCACTGGCTGCCCCCTTGTTTCCATTACCCTGGCTTTATCTGCCCCTGCTTCAAGCAAAGCATCTCTGAGGAGGCCTGCCATTTTGATCATATCTGGTTTGTTTTCCGGCTTGGCACTGATGGAAGGTACCCTGATGAGCTCGAAAAGCTCATCCAGGAACCGCTGTTTATTATCTTCTATAAATTGCTTCAATTGATCCATTGGTATTGTTTTAATATTGAATGAATATCAAATGCAGTTAATCCTCGGTCATATCCTCCCCCATCCCATCTGATATGATCTGAAGTTTTCGGTAAAAATCCGCTCCAAACTTACGTTCTATGGCATCTTTTACAAAGCGGTATACCGGCACGTTTTCCCTCTCACCATGTTCCCTGGCAGGGTCACAGACCTTCCAGCGATCGTAATTCACGGCTTTCATGCTGCTGTAGTTTTTGATCCGGATGGGATATATATGGCAGGAAACGGGTTTGCGGAAACCGGTAGCCCCGGCCTCCCAGGCCTTCTCAATGCCACACCGGGCAATACCATTTTCAAAAAGTACATAGGCACATTCATTATGCCCACCTACAAGGGGGGTAACCATTTCCTGGTCTGTATCCCGGATGGAGGTTCCCTGTATCGCAATGGCCTTTCTTCCTTCCTCCCTGAGATAAGGCCTGATCTTTTCATATTCCGCCTTGAGCATTTTTACCTCATCATCCTCCAGGGGAGCCCCTGATTCACCTTCCACACAGCAGTTCCCCTTGCACTTTGCCAGGTCACAGACAAATTTTTCACGGATGATGTCAAAGCTTACCACCTTGTCATCGAGCTCAATCATCGTGGGTATATCTTTCTTCATTGGATTTCATGTAACCACACAAAACTATTCATTTCGACCGGATTTTGGCCCCTTTTGTTCAAACAGCCAGAGATTTCTGCTGCTTATCGATAAATTTTTATAGCTGTTTAAATAGCTTAAATATGTAAATTGCAGCCCTATGCGGTTCTCAAAGCTTCTCATAATATTGCTTTTCTGGATCTCTCCCCACCCTGTGCTCGGTGTGGACCTGATCAATGATACATCAACCCTGGACCAGGTGCGCATCGGGGTCAACCAGGTTTATAACTGCGAATTTGATTCGGCTGAAAACACTCTTGTTTATCTCCGTAAAACCTACCCTTCACATCCTGTGACCCCTTTTTTCGAGGGACTCATTTATTACTGGAAGTACTATCCATTGATTCCGGGGAATCCGGGGGCCTCCGAGTTCGAGGAGGTCATGGAGGAAACCTGGCAACGGTCACGACTCCTGAAGGAAGACGGCAATGAGACAGAGGGTGTTTTCTTTGAACTTATGTCAAGGGCTTTCATCGTCATGTACTATGCTGATAACGGACACTCCACCAAGGCAATAACCCACCTGGGAAAAATTTACAGGGACATTATCGCAAGTTTTGATCTGCAGGAGCATTTTATTGAATTCTTCTTCATAACAGGCCTTTATAATTACTACAGGGAAGCATACCCGGAAGCTCATCCGGTGTATAAACCCGCTGCTCTATTTTTCAGGAAAGGTGATAAAACAAAGGGCATTGAAATGTTAAGGTTTGCCGCTGAGGAGACTAATTTTATGCGTGTGGAAGCAGCATTATTCCTGTCGCTTATTTATATCAATTTTGAAAACAAGATTGACAGCGCAGTCTGGTATGCTTCCCAATTACATCAGCATTATCCGGACAATGGATATTTTCTCTCGAAATATGCCGAGATGCTCCTGGTCGATCAGCAGTATGAAGCAGCCCTGGATCCTATTCTTCACTTAATGAGTATGGACAGCTACAATAAAATGAAAGGGACCATTTTCATGGGTATTTATGAGGAGAAAAAGCTGAATAATGCGGAGAAGTCCAGGATTTATTATGAAGAGGGACTCAGGCTCGCTGAGGTATTTGATGAACGGGCCAATTATGTCAAGGCATACGCTTTTATCGGGCTCAGTCGTTATTTCCTTGTTAAGGGAGATGACAAGCAGGCCAGGGCATATAAAAAGAAAGCAAAAAATGCTGCCGGCTATGCTTATATTTTTTAAGATTCACTTGGATAATGATCAATAACCGTGCAAAAACCTGCCGTTCAAACCATTGTTTTTCTGCTGACAATCTCCATGCTTACTGCATGTAAATCTCATAAGAAAACGGCCGGGTATCCGGATATCCAGCCTTCCACATACACCATCGAAGCCCTGGCCGTATCTAACAATCTCTTCGCTGTCGACCTGTTCAAACAAATGCAGTCAAAATCAGAAAACCTGATTTTCTCCCCTTACAGCATTGGGACTGTACTGGCTATGATATACAGTGGCAGCGGGGGTAAAACAGCGATGGAAATGCGTGAGGTACTCTATTTCCCAGAGCAGGAACGGCTCGATCCGGTCGAATCCATAATGAGAGAAAGTCTGCTGGTGACAGATACAATGAAGGGGACAGATTTCCGTCTTGCCAATGCTATATGGGCACAGGAAGACTTCAGTTTTTTACCTGCCTACCTTGCCAGGGTGGAAAATTATTATGATGCCCCGCTTACCTTACTGGATTTCATGGAAACGGCAAACCGGGAGAAGAGCAGGAAAAAAATCAATCATTGGGTTGAGAAAAAAACCAACAACCGGATCAGGGACCTGATACAACCGGGCATTCTGGATGCCAGTACAAGGCTGGTGCTTACCAATGCCATCTATTTCAACGGTGGCTGGATGTTCCCGTTTGACATTGCAGCGACTTCTCCCTCCCTGTTCCATATCAGCCATCAGGAAAGCATCAAGACAGATTTCATGCATCAGACCAGGTCATATCCATACTATGAAGACGAGGAGATCCAGGCAACCAGTATACCGTATAGAGACAACCGGATGTCCTTGATGGTCATACTTCCCAGATCATTTGAGGGATGGCGGATGATCAGTCAGGTCATCAACCTTGAGCGGATCAACCTGGTGATATCTGAGATGGAAACCCGGGAGGTCCAGCTGGCACTTCCGAAATTCAGGTCCGAGCTTCAGATCAATCTCAGGCATGAATTGACTTCCATGGGCATGGGAACAGCTTTCAGCAGGGATGCTGATCTTTCAGGGATGACCGGTGAAAAGAACCTTTACGTGAATGAGGTCATCCATAAGGCTTTTATTGAGGTAAATGAAAAAGGGACCGAAGCGGCTGCGGCAACTGCCGGGATTATTGGCCTGAAATCAAGTCTTCGTGAAGATCCGGTCAGGTTTAACGCAGACCATCCATTTATCTTTTTCCTGCTTGACCGGCAGACCGGCTGTATTATTTTCTCCGGCCGTCTTGTGAAACCCTCATAAAATCAGTAAATTCGGGCATGCGTCATACTGTCGAGCAAATCAAGAAGGATTCCCGTTTCCAGCTACTGGATAAGCTGCATTATGATGATATATTAGAATTTGCTACCGAGTATGTCCGGAAAAGGACACGCAGTATGTTCTTCTACCTGGCCCTCACCATTTTATTTTTCATCCTTCAATGGTCAGCGTTCCTCTATGGTATTTTTGCCAATGGCATGAACACCGTTTCCCTGCTGAAACAATTCCTGTATGGCCTGATCATTTCCCTGACCATCGTCATCCCCTTTCATGAATTGATACATGCCTTGGTCTATCTTTTACTTGGAGCAAGGAAGATCAGGTTCGGTGCCGTTTTAAAACACTTTGCCTTTTATGCCGTGGCGGATGATTTTGTGGCCAACCGGAATGCCTTTATATTCCTTGCCCTTTCCCCCTTCGTCATTGTTTCAGGTTTAAACCTTGCAGGATTCATCTTTGTGCATGGTTATGCTTCATATACCTATATATCCGTCCTCTTTTTCCATGCCACCATGTGTGCCGGGGATTTTGCCCTGCTGAGTTATTTTGAATTCCACCGGGATAAGGAGTTATATACATTCGATGATGTGGGGAAAAAAACCTCCTATTTTTACTATAAGAAACCAGAGGCCAGCGAATGAAGAGATTCCGGTTTCCAAAAACCTTCTGGGCAGCGAACAGCCTTGAATTATTTGAGAGGTGGGCTTATTACGGTGTATTCAACCTGCTGGCACTGTACCTGACGGGCTCAGCAGATACCGGTGCGCTGGGTTTCAGCCAGGTAGAGAAGGGGCTGATCATGGGGATCGTCAATGCCATTCTATACTTCCTGCCCGTCATCACTGGCTCCATAGCTGACAGGTTCGGTTATAAAAAAATACTGATCCTTTCATTTATCATACTCTCGACCGGATATTTCCTCATGGGACTTTTCAGCTCTTTCGCCGGGATTTTCCTGACCTTTTTTTATGTTGCCATCGGAGCTGCACTGTTTAAACCCATTATTTCTGCCACCATTGCCAAGACCACCGACGATTCAAATTCCTCGGTGGGTTTCGGGTTGTTTTACATGGTGATCAACCTCGGTGGACTGATAGGTCCGCTTGTGGCATCGGAACTCAGGGAAATCAGCTGGCATTATATTTTCATCATGTCCAGCGGAGCACTGGTCATCAACATGGCCATTGTTTTTATTTTTTATCAGGATCCGGGACAAAAACCGGTTACGGATTCATTCTCACAATCTATAAAAAAGGTTTTTGTGAATATTTACCTGGCCCTTAAGGATATGAAATTCACCATATTCCTCCTGATCATTGTGATGGGCTGGACCGTATACTGGCAGTTTTTTTACAGCCTGCCTGTTTATATCGAACAGTGGACTGATACAGGTGTGATCTATCGCAGCCTCCATGGGATCATGCCTGGTTTTGCAGATGCCATCGCAAATGCTGATGGACAGATCCTGGCAGAGAAACTGATCACACTTGATGCCCTGTTTATTGTCCTTTTCCAGGTATTATTATCCAGCCTGGTAATAAGGTTCAAGCCCATCAATACCATGATCGTCGGCTTCCTGGTAAATGCCATCGGAATTACCCTTGCCCTGTTAACCAGGAATGGCTGGTTCCTGGTCATGTCAATATTCATCTTCAGTCTCGGAGAGATGTCATTCTCCCCCAAGATCCTGGAATACATTGCCAAACTGGCTCCCAGGGATAAAGCTGCCCTTTATATGGGCACCTATTTTCTACCCATTGCCATTGGTAATTTTTTTGCCGGATTCATCTCGGGAAGGATCTATGAGGTCACCGCGGATAAGGTCGTATTGCTGGAGATGGAAGTAGCAAGATGGGGACTCCAGATGCCAGAGATTTCCTCCACTTTCAGCCAGCAGGATTACATGGCAAGGGCCGCAGCGTTAATGGGCATGGATATACCCGAACTGACCCAATACCTGTGGATAAATTACAACCCCCCTCTGTTCGGGGTAATACTCATGAGCCTCGGCGTGCTGACCTGCCTGGCCCTGATCATCTACGACAAGATCATTTTCAGGTACCATTAAAACCCTGATAACCATGTTTACCAATTACCTTAAGGTCACCCTAAGAAACCTGGCCCGGAACCTTTTTTTCGTCATCATCAATATCATTGCCCTCGGACTTGCACTTTCGATCAGCATAGTCGCCTACCTGAACCATAAATATGATGCTGACTGGGATAAATCGCATGTCAGGGCCAAAGAGATCTACAAGGTAATATTTACCCGCGAGATACAGGGCCGGCAGCAACCCTACGGAGCTACTCCTATTCCGGTTGGGAACTTTATCGGGGAAAATATCAGTGGTGTTGAAGCGGTGATCAGGTTTACCGGGACCTCTTCACCACTTAAACTGGGACTTAACAATTACTCCCGCCCCATAGGATATGCCGACCCGGAATTCATGGAGCTGTTCACCCTTCCCATTGTAAAGGGATCTGCAGAAGCGTTCTGGGACAGGCAGCATATCCTGATCGATGAGACCATAGCATCGGCCTATTTCGGCGAGGAGGATCCAATCGGGAAGATCATGTCCGTTTTCAACGACCAGGGGGAAGAGTTTACCTATACCGTAGGCGCTGTTTTCGAAGATCTTCCGCTCAATACAAGCTTCCAGTTCCGGGTGTTGACCCAGTTTGACAATTACCTGGACATGTGGGATGTTGACGAAACCAGGTGGCAAAGCTGGATCGCAGCCACCTTCCTGCATATCCCCAACGCTAAGCAGGCTGGGACGGTTGAAAAACTACTGGAGGATATGGTCCCGGCCCATAACAATGCCAGGGAGGATTTCCAGATAACCGCATTTAAGCTTCAGCCTTTCCTGGATGTGGCACACGATAGCTGGGATATGTGGAACGACTGGTGGGTCCGGAACAGTTTTCATCCCGCTGCCGTAACCGCTCCGCCCATCATGGCCCTGCTGATCCTGCTGATAGCCTGCTTTAATTTCACCAATACCTCCATCGCCTTTTCGAGTAAAAGACTCAAAGAGATCGGGGTCAGAAAGGTGGCCGGTGGTCACAGGAAACAAATCATCGCCCAGTTCATGGGTGAAAACTTTTTGCTGACCCTGCTGGGACTGCTGCTGGCCCTGTTTATAGCCAGGTTCCTGACATCCACCTATTCCGCGATGTGGGAGTATATGGACCTGGAGTTCAGTCTCCTGGACAACCCGGCCCTGGTTGTATTCCTGGTCCTCCTGCTTTTTTTTACTGCCTTTCTGGCAGGGGCCTATCCTTCCTTCTATATCAGCAAGTTCAACCCGGTGAATATCTTCCAGGACAAATTAAAAATAGGGGGCAAAAATGTGCTTACAGTGGTACTGTTGACATTCCAGATATCTATCTCTGTCATGGCTATCATCTCCGGGATAATCTACTGGCAGAATGCCCATTACCAGGATAATGTTTACATGGGGTATGACAAGGACCATATTATTGGCCTGCGTTTTAACAGTGTGGAAAGTTTCATTGCATTACGCGATGCGGTGAATACAAATCCCATGATCCTCTCTGTTGGTGAATCGGATGAACACATCGGGTGGGGAAATTACAGCCGGCCCATGGAATACAATGATATCAAGGAGGATGTTGCCTTACTGGATGTAGGGCATGGCTATTTTGAGACCATGGGACTCCAACTGATTGATGGGAGGATCTTCACCCGTGAATTTGAACAGACTGATAAGGGGAAATCCATTATTGTCAATGAACAGTTTATAAAGGATTTCGGGATAGAAGAGCCGATCGGGAAAAGGGTTGTCATGTCGGATACCGTCCCGCTATATATCATCGGCATCATGGCAGATTATTTCCCCTACGGCACCTGGGCTGAGATCCCTCCGACCGCCTTTCATTTCGTCCGTGAAAACCGACTCAGGTTCCTTACGGTAAAAACCGAGATTGAAAACCTGAAGCCTGTCAATGAGTACCTGGAAGAGGAATGGAAAAAAGTCATCCCGAATTTCCCCTACAGCGGTTTTTTCCAGGATTCACTGATGGATGAAGCCAGGCAGATCAATGAGAATATCAAGGATCTGTATATATTTCTTGGATTTATTGCGCTGATATTGTCTGCCATCGGGCTTTATACACTGGTATCCCTGAGTATTATCCGCCGGACCAAAGAGGTGGGTGTCCGCAAAGGAATGGGAGCATCCGTTCAGCAAATCATATTAAAGATAAGCAAGCCGTATGCGATCATCATTGCCATAGCCTCGGTGATCGGACTGTATGCCGGTTATAAATCCAGTGTGGTAATGATGGCAAGCATCTGGGAGATCTATACTGACCTCAACGCATATACATTCATTATCCCGGTGGTACTTATACTGCTTGTGGCCGCAGCCAGTATAGGCTGGAAGGTATACTCCGCAGCCTCCCGTAATCCAACCGAATCGCTGCGGTACGAATAGGACGGCATGTGTTTGGGGGTAGGTGTGCGCCTGGTTATGAGTACTAAAAAACCCGTCCCACAATTGCGGGACGGGCATTTCACTAATTAAGAGTTTATAATATTGCGGTTTATAAACTGACTTCCTTACTTTCTTTTACCGTATTGAACACCGCTTCAAGGTCATTTTCTATGGTATAAGAGACCATATCCTTATCCTGAACCGGCTTCTCACTCCTTGTATGAGTAACAATGGTGGTGATGAATCCAAACGCTGCCACCAGTACAACATATGTTAAGGGCTCGGTCCACTTCTTTATATTTTTTCCAGCTTTCATTTCCAATTTGTTAGGCTTGTTAGACACTAAATCAAATATCAATCGATGTGCCAAAAATTATATAACCCTTATAATCATTGATTTATAACTGAAATGAAAAGGATGAAAGCCTGTAAAACCGTATGAAACCGGACAGGAAGTGTCCGAATCCGGATAATTTTCGGATAAAAATATCTTTTTATTCTTATTCTAGTGGGATCAGGTATACATTCCGGAATTCGATAGGTGAACCTTCTGACTGAAGGGCAATCGGTCCGGACCTAAGGGTTGCTAACGTACCTTTATTCTGCAGTATGCCATTTACGATCAATTCGATATTGTCCCCGTCACAGGTTATCTCGTAGGTATTCCATTCGCCTGCCGGGCTTTCACTGCTTTCCTCAAATTTATTAGCAATCTTAAACCTGCTCTCTTCCGGTTTTATGATGTAGGTTGAATCGCCAACCGATATGCCTGCACCATGGCCGATCATTACGATGTCCCCGGCATTCGAGTTCATCAACTGGGCCTCGATACATAAGGGCCATTCTTCCAGGTTGGTTTCCTGCACGTGTAACAGCACACCACTGTTGGTCGGTTCCGTGGCCCATCTCCATTCCACATGCAGTTTATAATTGCTGTAGGAGTCCCTTGTGATAATATAACCATTGGGTACACCTGAAACCTGGATGATCCCATCCCCAACCTGAAATACCTCATCAACGTCCGCCTCTTCAAAAACCACTTTGTCCCAATTAATCAGGTCTTTCCCGTTAAACAATAATACTTTGTTATCCTTGGTACATGTTGACAAAAGGATACCGGACATTAACATGCCGATCAGCAGGAATTTGTTTTTCATTGACTTATTTTTTGATTAATCCCTAAATGTACCTTTAGATTTCAAAAAAACGAAATTTATTAACCTGTTTATGATGAAGGACTGGTCCGGTCCGGTAACCCAAATGGGATGCCGGACCGCTGCAGTACCCTGTTAATAGTGCAGTAATTTATCCCGGTAAAGTACACGCCTTCTGTCCCTGGTCCGGATCTCAACGATGTAAAGTCCCTGTTCAACATCACCCAGTGACCTTATAAATTGCTGCTGCCATGGTTCAATGACGTCTGTGATCACCATCTTTCCGGACAGGTCGTAGAGGGTAAATTGCATTTCTTCCGTGGGTGATTTTTCAAAATAGACATTAACCAGGTCCCGTGCCGGATTTGGATAGATCAATACCTGCGGCGGAGGCTCCAGCTCGTCAAACGTGGATACAGTGTATTGCGGATTTGTGGCTGCCTGGAGGATCTCCCGGGTATCATCATCCTGCATGAAAACCACAATAACAATACTGTCCTGGATCAATGGGAAAAATGGTGATGGATAAGTAAGGTCAGCGTATTCTGTCTCGCCTTTACTCCAGCCTTTACTTCCTAAATAGGTTCCTCCTGCATCGGGAAGCATCTTACGTGCCACATGCCGGAATACGGGGATGCCGTTGGTTCCCACATATTCCGGATCGTCTACCAACCTTTGAAGCACAATGGCATACAGCGTACGTTCCTTGCGAACCAGGTCCCTGAGTGCTTCCATTTCTATCGAGAATTTAAGTGAAGGAGTATACTGGGTGATTGTAATGGTCAATTTAAACTCAGGATCCATCAGGGATCTCAGTCTGATATCTTCCACACTGGGGAACTTCATACTTGAACTGAAATCATAAACCATCGGATATCCCAGCTGTTCATTATCAATACCCCCATCAAGAATGGCCATGGGAATACTTGTCACACCATAAATGGTTCCCCTGTTGTTGGCAGGAACCGGGTTTTCAAGGTAAAATATATCAGCCATGCTACCCATCGCATGATACTGTATATCAATAACGTCTGCCCTGACTTTATTCATGATCTCCATGATCACTGTATCGGTATCCGCACATTTTGGTATGTTGGCATTGGTGAAGTATTCCAGTACCGATAATCTGGTGCGTTGCCTGATATTGAAATTATCGAAGGCAAACCCATCGTTGTCCCCTGTTTCACTATCACCCATAGAGCCAAAGGCGATCCTGAACCTGACTTCTGGTTCCCCTGCCAGCTCATCAAGTCCGTGGGCTGATTCATACCAATGTTCATCTTCTGAACCACCTAATTCCCCGGTCCATCCTACAGATTTCCCGCCAATCTGGCCACCGATCGAAGGTACAATACTTTCCGAATAATACCATTCCAGGCCGCCATCATCTATGCCGCCTACATTACGCCATGGATTTCCATGACCAAGGGTATATTGCAACGTCGCACCTTCCCGGTCCTCCCTGAGGGAACGTTTTATATCGAGAGAAACCATGGGCCGGTAGAAATCTTCAAAATTGAAACAGGGTGAAACAACCCAGGAATTCTCCGGGCTCCTAACATCCGGCAGGGCAGTATACCAGGCCCGGTCCCCCGATGCAGCATCTTCAGGGAACTTATCCGGGTTGACAGGTTCAAAGGTCCAGCTATTCTGAGAACTCTTTGGCATTACTTCCCAGCCATGACTTTCAAGCTCAAAACCCTCAAAATATGATGAATCTTGATAAAGGAAGTAGGTCTTACTCAGGGTAATTTCCTTCTCGATAAAGTCAGTACAACCGGCATTTGAATGCACACCATAGGTTATCCTGTAAGTTCCAGCAGATGAAAATGAATAAGATAGTACCTTGCCGATGGTATCTGACCAGAAGATTTCTGTATCGGCACTGTCAATTTTCCAGGTCCATAAAATAACACTGTCAGGATAGTTCAATAGTTCTGTTCCAGTCATTAAAATGGGAGTCTCATCTGAATGGCAATCACTGCTCCAAATGAAATCAGCATCCGGTTTCTGATTGATGTCCATGGTCTTCCCAAAATGTTCATCACAATTGCCAATACTCACAGTCAGGCTGATTGTGTAAGTGCCCGTATCATTATAATAGTGAATTGGATTTTCCAGATCACTCCTGTTGTTCGTTCCGCTGGCAGGGTCACCAAAATCCCAAAGCCACCTCACTGATGCCCCGGTATCAGATCTGCTTTGAAACTGAACTACGCCTCCATTTACAGGTATGCAGGGCTCAACGGCAACGAATCCTGCATCCGGGGCGTCGTATACGATAAAATCAACAGAATCGCCGACCCGGCACTGTCTAGCAGATACATATTCATAAACCACTTTATTGGCACCCTGGAGAGCACGTGCGGGATCAAAGTAATAGTTGCCGGAATTGTTTACCACACCAGGACCCGTATATTTGTATCCACCCGTCATCCCATCATAGTTCCCATTCAGGTCAATGGGATCTTCATTCTGACAAAAATCCAGACTGGGCGGTTCATAGATTACTGCATCTTCAAGGTATTCGATGGTCAGTGGTTTTTCGATCTTAATAGGTGAACCGGTTGAATCTGTAAAACTATAATAGATCATCAAGTCCAGGTTTCCATCGTAAGCAAATAAATAGGGTCTGAGGATGGCCGTGTCATTGCCAAGATTCTCAAAGGCACCAGGTGGGTTTGGGTCAACGGAGAAGCTTCCCGTTGTACCTGCCAAGTTGAATCCTGTAACCAAAAGAGTTGAATCATAAAAACACACATCCAATTTTTCAAAACTGATGGTACCTAATCCGGAAACAACACGGACCTCTCTGATATGTGAAAAGATACATGAATGCTCATCGGTATAGACGTATTCTATCACATGAGGTGGGGAAGTCGCCGTATCTGCCTGGGATGGATTGAACGTCCAGGGAGATTCGGTTATGCCCTGACCAGTAAAATAGCCACCTTCCGGGGTATATTCCAGCACCACCGGCGGACTCTTCACATCATACTGTGAGTCGAGATTGGATATACGGATATCAGGCATCTGATGCACCGTGATAGAGGCCTCCCCTGCCCCTTCATTCCAGTTACCTGTTAAGTCAACGACCCGCTCAATGGTATAAATTGTAGGGATTTCAGGGGAAAAGAAAAATGTGTCAGTAGTTGCCATGCTGGTACGCTGAAAAGTGCTGCTTCCATCAGAAAAAGTCAGTTCCCATGGAGATCTTCCTCCAAGCAAAACGATGACACCGGTAGATTCACCTGCGCAGATCTCATCTTCTCCACTTATAATTGTTGCAGACGGCCTTTCAGTTATGATGGCCACATTGTTCGGATCAAGGTTGGTAAACGGAAGGCTGGTATTGGTATGTGGGACAGCATCTTGCAGCACAATATTGATGGCAAGATTCCCTCTCGTGACTGATCCATCATTTTCTTCCACCGTATATGAGTAACGGTACCTATTGTCGCCCAGATCAATGAATGTTAAGTGTGGAGGGGCCACATGGATATTATTTATCCAGGTATTTGGATTATTTCTGTACCCGGGCCGATCTGCCCTCACAGTTATCTCCAGCGTTTCACCGACAATTATGTCGTCATCGGTTGAACTTACATAAGCTTGTGTGATCACAGGCCTGGAGGCATCTATGCTCAAATTTACCGCGTCGACCTCTGTAAAAGGGGCACTTATGTTGCCTGCCTGATCTACGGCCTCCATAGACAATGTCAGTTCCCCTTGACTTACATCATTATCTCCTTCCTGTACGACATAACTCAAACGATATCTTCCTGATCCACTGGGTGTAATCTCTATAGATGAGTTGGATATGGGTACGTAATTTACCTGTGATGTTGGAGTGAAGGTATAATTCGATCCGTCTGCCTGGATCCATAAAATGATTTCAGACCCTATATCCTGCGCTCCTTCGGTAGAATATATATACTGGAACACAGGCCTGCTGGCATCAAGCAGGTCACTGTCCTGTATAATGGGATCAGTATAGATATTGCCAAGTATTTCACCATTCAACAACCGAACCTGTACAGGTATGTTTTCACCTGCAGGATAAGTAGGCAAATTTTCGATCACGGTAAAATAGGAAATGTATGTAGTATCATTAAGTCTGGTCAGGCCTGTTAATGGATGCCCTCCTATTACTGCAGCCGGAGCCAGGCTGTAAGTAAACCCCCGGTCATCCTCCACCGTTATCGTCACAGGTATCACATCGTCAATTTTCATGGTGTCATTGGGGATACTGAGGTTGGTTATCAATGGTTCCAGGCCATATGCTATGTTGATCGAACTGGTAGCCAGGTTTTCTGTTGACTGGACAAGGACATTATAATCAATCAAAATATGAAAATCAGGATAGTCAACATCAAAGTCTGTACCATCGAATTGCATTAGTAGTGTGGCACTGGTAGTGCTAGTTCCAGATACAGAAGCAATTTCGAGTCCCGGAGGATGATTCTGAAGTATAAAATGATCCGTTACTAGAGCACCCGGATCTGAAAAGGTCTCCTCCACCAGATAAATATACAATTCCCTGTCAACGAGATTGTATTCGTGCAAGAATGCATCCGAGGTCAGGTCAGCAACAGGATTCTCTACAATGGCCTGGATCGTAATTGCATTCGCAGAAAGAAACTCAGAGGATGTAAAGCGCAGTATGCTTGGATCTATACCAATTCTAACATTGGTAATATCAACATCAAAGTCTTGTCCCGCATACTGCATGGTAAGTTGCGCTTCGGTAGAAGATGAGATGGAAGCACTGGCTATGCTAAATCCCACAGGTTCGTTATCCAGGTCGAAATTGCCCGGATCTATAGATCCCGTTGTGTTAAAAACTTCATTCACAAGGGTAATCGTCAGTACACTCCCGTCAAGTGTATTCTCGATCAAAGTGTCAGGTTCCAGCGTGGCAGATTCAATATTGGCTATTATCAGTAGGGAAGGGATGGTTGTTAGATCAGTGGAAGACTGTAACAGCAAGGATTGATCAATGGTTATGGAGAAATCAGTTAAGTCTGTATCAAAATCACCCGGGGTAAATGCCAGGTCTAATACAGCCTTTATGGATGAAGCTGATACAATGCCTGCAATTGAAAGTCCACCCGGAGCATTATTCAGGGTAAAATCACCAGCCACCAATGATCCCGGATCAATAAAAGTTTCCTGGGTGAGATCAATGGTAAGGGTCCTTGCATCCAGTCTACGTTCCTCAAGGATTGAATCGGTACTAAGGGTAGCCTGCGGGATTTCTCCAAAAGCAGTAATTGTGAGCCTGTTCCCAGGGACCAGAACACCGGAAGATGTCTGGGCCAGGTCGGCTGCTGCTACGGTGATAAAGAAGATATCCGTATAGTCTATGTCAAAATCCCCTGCAAAGTCAAGAAATACCTCAGCCGATGTTGCACTATTTCGGGTTACAGATGTTATGGTAAGCCCTGCTGGATAATTGACTCCCTGGGTGCCCCCGAGTGCAAAATTTACGGCTTCTAATGGATCGTCAAAAGTTTCATTTATTAAGTTAATGATTACGGACTGGCCATCCAGGAGGGCCGTCTCATTCAGCCCAGGATCGCTCATGGTAGCAGATTCATCCAGGGAAGTTATGAGAATTGTACCCGTGGAAAGTGTTGCGCTTGACTGGGAAAGTACTGATGGATTTATGCTTATCGAGAAATTAGGATAATCAGTATCAAAATCACCCGGGATAAATTGCAGATCCAAAACGGCCCCGG
>LJUP01000048.1 GCA_001303955.1 Bacteroides sp. SM23_62
CAAATCTGTTGAAATAGATTGCAAGCATGCAGCAACTGTAATTTTATGGCACTTATCAAAAAAGCTACACTCTAAACATTTATAAGGGGCTTCCCCATGAAGTATATCTTCTGCTTGCTGGCCAAAACATTCTTTTGAATCCCATTCGTTTTTCATAAAATCCCTGATTAAAGTTATAATGGTCTATATTGCTAACGTTTTAACTCACAGGTTTTTGAGATGCTCGGCAGAGCAAAACCCAGTGTAGTTTTTTGTTATGTGTTCTTATTATTGCGTCTATTGGAATTATTTTCACCTGAAGCAACAAGGATCTCATCACGAATCCGAACATACTTGATAAACTCTTAATGTCCAAATCGAATAGCCATTCGTAATACTTCTTCAGGTAATTGTTTAATCCTTTTATTGGTGAGTGGTAAAAATATTACAGCCAAGATTTTTCTATGCAATCATTTTGTCATTTCCCACAGCATTTTTTGAATTTCTTTCCACTGCCACATAAACAGGGGTCATTCCGTCCAGGTTTCTTTTCTGCAATTACGGTCTGATTATTTAAGTCTGGTAAAAATTGAACTAATGGCACAGGATTCTCATCAGATCCTATCTCGAGATGTTTTTTATCATCAGGAATTGAGTCTAAATCAATGACTCCTCCAATTATGTACCTGAGGTTCTTGGTTCCTCTTATACCAAATTTCGCAGCTTGTGCTATTTTTTCCTTATCAAAAACCACGACTGGGCACATCTTGCAGAAATGGCTGCCCGGAAGATTAGTCATAAATTCTCCTTCATCGGAATCAGTTTTAACATATAATAAAATCGTACAACTTTTTTCTGCCAAATCAGAACCGCACTCTGGGCATTTAGTCAAGTTGTATTCATCACTATAATACTTGCGTCTTGGTTTTGATAAATCTATATTTTTCATTTTATTCGTCATATTTCATTTTTACTTCACCATCAAACTTGCAACAGGCTCTCTTCACCTCGTCGGCAAGGGATGTGAATATTCATTGTTCCTATACTGCTAATCTGGAGGTATAACGATTCTTGTTTTATTATACATAACGGCGGAGTGAAGCTGCTTGCACAAGCTGGTGGAATACCTTTTTGCCTAATCACCCGATATGAGTTTGCAAAAAGCATGACAGCCAGCAAGTATGCTGCAGCGATTTATTCTAGTTCTCTATCCGATAATGATATCAATACGTTGGGATTCAGCAATATATATGGTGTTGCATGGTGTATTGTGAATATCTTAATTAGTCCTGGTTGGAATGGTTATAGGTCCTTCAGAGCATCTTCCAGGATGGGCATATCTTCCTTGATGGTTTCCCAAACAACATCAAAATCGATACCCACATAATCATGAATTAGCTTATCTCTCATACCAGACATTGCTCTCCATGGTACATTTGAATGAATCTTTCTGAATTCCTTCGAGAGATTTTTTGTTGCTTCTCCGATAATTTCGATATTTCGGATGACAGCATCCTGGATAAGCTCATCGTTTTCAAACTCTTCTCGGGTAAGATTCTCAGTATACTTCCTGATTTTAGTAATAGCCTGAAGTATGTGATCGATGTATGGTCTATCGTCTTTCAAGCTCTATAGATAGTTTGAAGATCATTCATGATATTGTTTTTAATGATCTCGTTTTTTAAGGAACCCATCGTAACTAAGTCAACTTTAATTCCTAGTTTATCAGAGAGCTCATTCTCCATATGAATGAGTTTAAGTAGAGAATAGGTTTTTTTAAAACTCACTAATATATCAATGTCACTTGTTGCAATATTTTGATTACGGGCATAAGAACCGAATATCCCAACGAATTCTGGATCGTAATTTTTCAAATAGGATACTATGATATTCTGAACTTCCTCACGCAACATAGAACAAAGTTATGTAATTTGAATAAACTTCTAGTTCACTTGTTTCGTTTGACTTCATAACCTGACTTTTAATAATAAATCGAAGCGATTTTTCTGGCAGTTGTAGATTTCATTCCATTACTCGTGTTTCAGGTATTCTAATAAAAATCTTCATCCAAAATACCCTTGATTTTATTCTTGATTCTGTAGGAGAATTGTTTTTCCGTTAACATTTTTTCCAGATTTTCGGTGACTTTTACTTCGTTCTTATGGATGCTCAGGTAACGGAATATTTCAGAAATCCATTGTCTTGTTTGATTGGTAGACTCCGTTTCATATAAATCACGAAATAATACCGGGATCAAATCCTTCAGATAATCTTTTCTTTTCACAAATCTGAATACTTCGAGTTTAAAATGAACGTCTTCAAGTGAGACCGGTGGAGGGATCTCTTTGAAAGATTCAATGAGCAGTTTGCTGGCTTTATCATTGTTCATGGACACCAGTGCGGATAAGGTTTCAAAAGCTTTGAGCCTTTTTTCATTATCCCCGGTCGAAAGCATTTCCCGATATTCTTCAACGGACCTATTTTTAAGAAACAAATTGACGACTTCAGATAAATTCGTTTCATCATTCGGATCAATACCAGATGATTCATCCATTGATGAATCTGTTCCGATGATCTCAACCATTTCAAAATCTTCACAGGAATGTTCATTTCCGTCATATTTCTTTTCCTCAATTAATTCTTTACAGCTATCATAGTTTTCGTTTTCAAGCAATTCTTCAACATATGGTTCAAATTCAGGATCATTCAGGCATATTCCATATTCAGAAGGGCCATGTAACAGGTACGGGAAGAAATAATTGCAATTGGAACAATTTCTTTCAAAGCCCAGGTTATCTTCATCATCTGCAGTTTTCATATATACACAGGTTTTGGTATCAAAAATCAGGGTATCAGTTTAATATGAGAATCTGTGATCAATCATAAAATGGCAGCCTGAACTGGGTAGCTTCATTTTTCTGTTCCTCTTGAGGAAGGTTTCCACGTTCTCTGTCATTTTCCTCCCCCATGGCATCTGCTTCCTCCTTAATGGCATCTGTTTCCTCCTGTATTTCTGCATTTGCCATTCTCATTTTCCGGATTACCCTGTAGAGTTTCGTCCTGAATCCTTCCTCGGAATCCGAGTCTTCGGTAAAAAGTTCATGATAATGCTCTTCAATAACAGCATTTATATCCTCAATAACACTGTCCGGCTTATCATCACGGCCGGCGTAATCCTCGTCCTCATCATCAATATCAATACCTGAATAATAATCCGGTTCATCCTCATCATCCGGCCAATCGTAATAGCCATATTCATCATACGCCTCCTTCCTGGTAAACCTCGGGTCACCTTCCTCCTGTAAACGAACCCAGTAATTACGCAGCCAGGTCTTCCTTTCTTCAGGTGTCGGGATACTCACTTCCCCCATGTTCATCAATTCATAAACCTTTACCCATTTTTCATTAACCCAGACAGCCAATCCGGGATTCAGCACATAATACCCCCTGTACAATCTTTTAAACAATTTCTTATTATAAGGATTACTGCTCCCGGTCTCATGTTTGGACAGATTTGCCGACAGATAGGTACGTTTTTTCCTGTATTCCGGCAGCAGTATTTCAGGATAATCTTCCACGGCTTTCTCCAGATCCCCGGCCTGCACACCCCTCGGCGCCAGGAAAAAATCATAATCTTTATATACAATGACCTGCTGTAGTGCAATAAAAAAGTTCAGCAGGAAATATTCGATCTTATGGCTGTCAATCTTTATCAGGCAATCGTCCACCGAGATCTTGATATGATCCGTAAGCAGGTAAGTGCATATTTTGTCGAGCTTGCAGAGGTATCCGGGGCTGGACCATGCATGGTACAGGGCGATCCTGAAAGGGTTTCTTCCCAGGTTATCGGTCAGGGTGGGATTTGCTTCACAGGCGGTAAGGAGTTCCAGGATCTTCATGCTTCCCGATTGTACAGCAGCCATGAGGGGGGTCATATTGAGCTGATCGCGGTAATCCACCCCATATTTCCTGATATTCTGCTCTACTGCCTGCACGTTATCGGTTAAATATTCGCTGTAGTACTTCCTCAGCACAGATCCCTTCTCACTCTCATACCTGTCGGCCCTGCGGTATTTTAGTTCGGACAGGTCCATTATGCTTTCAATATCATCATACATGAGCGCATAGGCAAACAACATGTCTTTTGCCTTTTTGTTGTAGTGATCCGGATCAAGGGCCTGTTCTCTCAGGTCCTCCCTCTTATCCGGTGTAATCGGCTCCCAGTCGGGTTCTGTGATCTCGAGGATGGATCGCCTGATCTCTTCGGCCTGTTCTGTTTTACCCTGCATTTCCAGTTTCCTGGCCTCCTTCTGCCATTCTTCTCTTGATGACTCTTCCTTTTTCAGGCTGACACTTTCTTTCTGTTCGGTAAGCCCCAGCAGGACAAGTATTTCATGCCGCTTTGATGATTCCAGCAGGTACAACCCGTCAAAGGCCCGTGTTACTGCAACATACAGGGAGTTGATAAATATCTTGTAAGCTTCCAGTGATTTATCGGATTTATCTTTCCCTCTTGAAAAAGTGATCCCTTCCCCATTGACATCTTCTATTCCCACTCCCCTGGTTATCTCATGAAACTCCCTGCTGTTGGAACTTATGAAGTTCAGTGCTATGATATTGGGGTACTCCAATCCCTTTGCCTCCTGTATGGAAAATACCAGCGGGGTTTTAAATATCTTCCGTGCCTCTGCCTTTTCTTCCGGCCGCATTACCAGCACTGCATACCTGGTTGAACGCATGGTCAGGTCATTCATCTGTTGCCTTACCTCCCGGCTATCGTTCAGAAGATGTACCTCCCCTTTTCTGGGGATCACCGGGTCAACAAGGTAAGTACTTTCCCGGTCAATCGAACCGAAACGGCTGTTTTTGATCTTCAGCAATTTGTTGGCAATGGTGGTCACATCTGCCGAGTTCCTGTAGTTCGACCTGAGTATCTGTATGTCACTGTTACTGAGTTCATGCTTGTAAAACATGGTCTTCACGTTGGTCCAGGAAAAGAAATTCGGATGGACATTCTGATTCGAATCCCCGCAAAGAATGAAATTATCGTTGTTTTTCAGTGATTTAAGCAAAATATAGAGCTGAATATTCGTAAAATCCTGTACCTCGTCTATCACGATAAAATCATACCTGGGTTTGCAGTAATCCAGCCATCGCCATGATACCATATTCAGGTCGTAATAATTATTTTTTTCCAGGAACTCAAGGTATTTCCGGAAGGCATCATATACCTTTTCGCGTTCCTCCTTCAAGAAGATCGATTGTTTGATCCCCAGTCCCAGGTAGTCTTTATACTCGAGGTACTCCTTTGTAATGTCCCTTCCGGTCAGCACCCCCCGGAACTCTTCGAACAATTTGTAATGATCCCTGATACCGAATGAATGACTGCGTGGATGCAGCCACCGTTCAAAACCCCGGTGATCAAGTTCGATGCCCTTTATGATTTTCAGGCTGTCAAGGAACTCCTTAAAGGAAAGAAAATCTATTTCCTGCCTGTTGTTTTCATAATTATTGGCATAGTAAAGCCTGGACGAGTTTTCAACCAGGTAGGGACTCAGTGTGACATACAGACCATCTCCCTTCAGTGTTTTCAGCTTTTCAAGCGTAAGAACCGTCTTACCACTGCCGGCAGAGCCAATAATTATCACCGGAGGCTGTATTCTGTAAAGCTTTTCCTGGTCATCATCAAAGGATATGACCTTATCCAGCAGGTGAAAATGAACCAGGCGCGGATTTACATACACCATTTCATCCCCGGCCGTTTTTCCTTCGTCCTCAATGCTCCCGGCATCTCCCGTATCATCCATCTTATGCAGAGGCTCCAGCTTATCTTCGTCGATTGCAGCACCACGCAGGAAACGTGATTTCTCATACTCATGGTTGTAAATCACCTCCAGCAAGAGCAGGTAATTCCGGTCATTATACCATCCGAATTTGAACAGCAGCCTGCTGGTCTGATCCAGTTTTGCCCGATACAGTCCGTTGACAGCCAACTTCTTTACCTCTGCAGCAGCAAAATTCCCGGACTCCAGGTAACCAACCGTCCTTTCAAACTGCTTTTTAACCTTAGCGTAGTCCAGTTCACTGTAATATAAAATATTCATAAATAGCTAATATTCTGAATGTTAAAGATTCAAATAATACCCGGGTACCTGATGTCGCCCAGTGCTGCCCAGTGCTGCCCAATGATCGCCACCGTTTGATAAGGTGCCCTTCAGAACAGCAATATAAAGTTGATATTATCCACTGGAGAAGTAAAATCTAAGGTCATTTTTATATCAACATCTTACTAACCTGTCCTGTGAAAAAACCCGCAAATCGTTATTTGAAAAATGGAAAATTATGTCAGGCGCATGGAAATTATGTGAAAATGAAACAACCAACCTTTGTTCCATCACCCGGTCAATCATATATCCACCTTTTTGAAAAAAACTATCCCTTCGGAGGGATACAAATATTATTCATCGGTGACCTGTTACAGCTGCCACCGGTGGTACAGGATGAAGAATGGGATTATCTTGCCCTTTATTATCCGGGTGTACATTATTTGAATCCAGCGAAATACAAGCTGTTCACGGCGGAGTTCCAGAATCCGTTATCTGTCAATACCCGGGTTGCTTTCAGGGTTGTGTAAGCCGATTCGAGCCTGTATTTTGATACCCAAACAATATGGTACTCACACTTGTAAATGACATGAGACAGTTTCTTGTACTTACCCATGTCACATATATAGGTATAGCCGACAGAACATTACCACCCCCGAAGGAGGTGGGATTTTAATATAAACTAAATGGCTGTTCTTTCAGCATCACTGTTCATCAAAGTTTATTAGCCTCTGAAGATCCTCCTCCAAGTGGTTCGATAATCTTTCCTTGCATCCACGGATATCACAATTTGTGACATCAATGATTCTTCGTTAAAATGTTCTCGATATTTTCAAGGAATTTCTCAGCATCAGGTAAGAGATCCTGAAGTGTTACTTTGCTGAATTCGGTATAATCATCATAATCCCCTGATTGTCTTAGATCAAATACTGATCGGCAAGGTTTGCATGCCCTGCTGGATTGTAAGAAATTCATCATATAACTCCTTTTAACGTTTATATTTTGTGTAAAGAAACCGAGGTATCATGAATCATTATTTGGCTTTTCCCTAATCCAACTTACTCATCAGTGCATCATGCAATAAGTTGCTAACGGCGGAGCTAATCTGCCATGAAACTGCGTGGCAGTGACTTTTTAAATACCAAAAGATTTGGAGCGGAAGACATACCTAGAAAACCGCTGATGTTTTGTGGTCAGGTTTAGCGGACTGTTATAAGATGTTGAGATCCGGGAATTTCTTCGCAATACAAGCCTCGCATGTATAGCCATCCTTACCGACTGAATATCCGTCTTCGCCTAAGTGTATCACTGTTCCACACGTTGCACATTTGGTCGGTTCGAATTCAGGAGGATTCTCCAGAACCTCGAAGTTGTATTCGTTCGTTCCGCAGTAAACGTAGATTTCGGTTTCAAAATCATTTCGACATTTCTTGCAATTTTTCCAGTGTCCTGAATGATTCTCATTGTGATGGTATCCGCAGAGAGTCAGTCTCCGATGGTTACGAGAGCAGCTGTTGCGCGCGTATGAAAACATGACGTAATCCTGTTCGTCGTCACAGATCCAATTACCGCAGCATTCAGTCCGGACCAAATTCTTGGTTGCACCACATAGTCCGCACTTCTTCTCCAAATTCGGTGATGCCACTGCTACCTTGCCTTTTGATATTCGTTTCTTGGTGCTCATGAAATACTTTTAAATTCTTATTAAGGAGGAACTTAGCTGCCACAAAGCTGCGTGGCCATGACTTTTGATCTATTACCATATTTGATGAGGGAGCCATACTCTTCTATACCTTCAAAGTTTTGTGGTCATGGTTTAGCGCCTTGTTATCACTCTTCTTTCTGTAATTCCATGATCCTAAAAACCGCATCTTCTAAGTCCATGTCATAGAGATTCAATGCTTCTTCATCATCTATGGTAATACCAAATGCGGCCTCAATATCAGCAAACGGCTCTGTGCCCTTAATAATATCAGGTGGATCATCAGTTGACCACATACAGCACATTTGTTTTGAATCAACATTTTCACGGTAGTGCCGTCTGTGTTTTTGGTAAATTTCGTGTAGCGTCTGGTATATTGATTCGTGGTTACTCATTTTAATCTGTGAAAACATATATTCCACTGCCAGTATCGGCATTACAACAAATATACAACATATAATACTGCTAAGCAGCTAGACAAAAACTGATTACCGTATGCCAATATAAATGATAGCAGATTGTAACACTACCCTCCATAGATCTGACACCAACGGCAACTATATTATGTACATCATAAAAATATTTACTTTTCAGGACTATACTTATGGAAACGTGGGGCAAAATTAAACTGGGAATGCGGCAATATTCAGCAAAAGAAAAAGTTAACCTGATTAAGAACCTTTTCAAAGGAAGAGAGGATGTTTTTGCCCGGTACTGGGAGAAAGGTAAGAAAAAAGGCTACATGCCGGCATACCAGTATGACCCCTACATGTACCGGCTTCATGTAATAAAAGGTGGTACCTTTGATGAATTCAAAGACAAAACACTCCTTCCCCTTACTGATCATCAGATCTTTAAACACCTCGATGGTGAACAATTGATCGGTATCTACCCCTTACTGATAGATAATACTTCATGGTTTATCGCAGCAGATTTCGATAAGGAAAACTGGGCAACGGATTGCGGGACTTTCATTGACGCTTGTAAAGAAAACGAGATACCTGCCTATCTCGAGCGATCCCGTTCCGGCAAAGGAGGTCATGTCTGGATATTTTTCGATCAAGCCTGCCCGGCCGTCATTAACCGGAAAATCATCACAACCATACTCGATCAGTCAGGAATCATTTCGGTTTTCGATAAAGGATCCAGTTTTGACAGACTGTTCCCGAATCAGGATCGCCTGTCCGGTAAAGGTCTGGGCAACCTGATCGCACTCCCACTGTATAAACCTGCCTGGGAACAGGGGAACAGTTGCTTTGTTGATGAACAGTTGAGGCCTTATCCGGACCAGTGGGACTTCCTTTCAACCGTTCAAAGGGTTCAGGTTTCTCATCTTGAAAAAACATACAACACGCTTCAAAGGAAATCCGCAATTATGCCGTCTCCAACAAGGCATCTTTCTGATAGACCACAGATTATTCTTGACCATGCGATCCACTTGAACCGCGAAGGCCATACACTGGCGCTGATCAATTTCCTGAAGGATCAACTCATTTTTGCCAATTCCGAATATTTTGTTAAAAAGAAAAGTGGCAGATCCACATGGGGTACCGTGCAGTATTTCAGGTTTATCGAAGAAACGGATCAGGAAGTTATTGTACCAAAAGGTTTTATCGGAAGACTGCTCCGGTTCTGTAATCAACATAAAATTGATTATGAATTTCTGGATAAAAGGAAGAAGAAGGATAGTGTTGATTTTTCGACAAATTTAAGTCTCAGATCTCATCAGAAGACAGCGCTAGAAGCATCAGCCCGGAAAGATTTTGGAGTAATTACCGCACCTCCGGCTTCAGGGAAAACCGTGATAGGGCTAGCGATCATTGCTGAAAAGAAACAGCCTGCCTTGATCATTGTACACCGCAAACAGATTTTAGAGCAATGGACGGAGCGGATTGAGGCATTCCTGGGTATCCCCAAAAAAGAAATCGGCAGGATCGGACAGAGAAAAGCCAGGCCGGGCCGCGCTATCACTGTGGCTATGATCCAGAGTCTTAGTAAATTCATTGATAAGCAGGAAAATCAAGAATTTGCTCAATCATTTGGAACCGTTATCATAGATGAATGCCATCATATCCCTGCAGAGACATACAGAAAAACCATTTCCAGGCTTTCACCTTATTACCAGTACGGGTTGACTGCAACACCATTCCGCAAAGGGAATGACGGGAGAATAATATTCATCCACCTGGGTGAGATAATTGCGGAAATCAAAGAACAGGAAATTGAAAAATACAAACGAGCCAGGATCATTGTAAGGAACACTTCCCTGGATATGCCTTTCAATCTCAAAACAGATCCGTTTGAAGTATTATCGAAAGTACTCGTGCATGATTCAGCCAGGAACAGGCTGATAATTAATGATGTAATAAAAGAATTGAACAGGGGCAATAAGGCAGTTATCATCACGGAACGAATTGAACACATTGCCACCCTTTACCAATTCCTGAAGCAATCCTTTGAAACAGTCACTTTAAGTGGTGAGGATTCGGAAAACAGCCGGAAAACAAAATGGAAAATACTCAATGAAGGAAATTTTCAAGCATTGATAACAACCGGGCAGTTTTTCGGTGAAGGAACTGACTTGCAGAACGTCTCTCATTTATTCCTCGTCTATCCCTTTTCATTTAAGGGAAAACTGGTCCAGTATATGGGCCGTGTCCAAAGATCAGAGATCAATCCGGTTATTTATGATTACCGGGATTATAAGATCGAGTATCTGAATCGTCTTTTTCTGAAAAGAAATACATACTACCGGCATCTGGAAAAAAATGCCTCTTTGTTTGACGAGCTGGAAAAAAACGAAAGCTTATCTGAGCGTGTTACTATCATTAAGAAAACGGTTAATATACCTATTGATCAACTGGACTGCCGTTATGGAGCAGTTGCTTTCAGATACAAGATTCCTGAAGTACAAGCAGAACTGGAATTTGAGATAGAAAATGTTGATATCCGGCCGGAATTTGATGTGCTTAAACCCTATTTTGTCAAAATTCTGAAGTCAAAAAATGTTCAGGTTGACATACAGGCAGAAATTGAGCAAGGGAAACTGATTTCCCAAATGGCTGTTTCCGGTTGTGTGGACAAGATCAACCAGGAAATCATTGAAAGTGCAAAATTCCACTTCATTGAAAAGAGTATTATCGGAAGAAATTATGCTCCGGGAACTGAAGAGAATTTGCTCGATATCATGGGAGTACAAGATGGACAAGATGGCAAATCCATTTATAACTCAGAAGAAGCATTGCTGAATGATCTTTTACAGAATAAAAATGTCAAGCATTACAGGCATTTGAGGTATCTGGCTTCCAAACATGATGGTTCTGTTTGTAAGCTCCGTTTTGTCCTGGATCCATTCTCATTTGTGTTCCTGCTCAGCGGGGCTGAGCAGTACCATATGATCCTTGAAACCCTCGACACCGAAGAAGCCACTTACATCTGGCATATTGATAAAAACCCACTATTACTTCCGGATACAATACGTGAAATTGATCAGGATCTGAATGTAATAAGAAACAAAGGAAGACAGCATTTCCTCGAGCATCAACCTGAGAACTTCAGCAGGATCATCCATGATTACTCAGAAGAAAGAAAGGGATTCGTTTTATGGAGAGATATGCTGGAAGAAAGACTGGTGTGATTTTGTAATATTTCAAGGCCGGATGAATTTCAGGCAACAATTTTTGTTTGAAACATCAGCTTTTGGTTCATCTGGTTGTATTCTTCAGGTGACATATTTAATATATCCATCGGAAGCTTAAATTTCCTAAATGTCATTATCTCCGGAAACATGGTCAATTTCGCGCGCTCAAATATATCTTTACCATTGAAATCAGCAGAAACAACAATTATATCAATATCACTATCATCATGCATTTCCCCTGTAAGTGCAGAGCCAAATAGGGCGATTGAATCAACCTTAATACCGCTATTGATCAAGGATTCTTTCAGATGATGAATGATTTGATTTATTGTTGTTTGATCCATGATTGTGTTTCTCTTGTACTATTTAAAATATCTTCAGTCCTTTTTTTCGTATATGCTTCAAATAGTTTACGTAAATCCTCCGGATATCTGGTTGGAACGGAAATCTTATTTAAAGTAAAGACAAATTCATAGGTCGAATCACTTATTTGCAGGTCGAGCTTCTCTACAAAGTATATTAAACTGTGTGATTTGGGAGGGTATTCACCCGTATGTTTTACCAGGAGTCCTTTCAGAGCTTTTTCAAGACTAAGATGACACATGAAAATACAATATACATAACGTCCTGATTTAAACATATCGACAGCTGTCTCAAGATCATAATCCGACTGAAAAAACCATTCTTCATATTTCTTTGCTTCTGTCATATTACAATTCAGCACATCATTTGCACATCAAGGTCAAAATTCATACCTCAATCCCTTCTTCTTCAATAACATTATAAAGTGGAGTAAGGGAGTATTTTTCCCAGTGATCATGATGGTGGATAAGCGTACTTATCGCTTGTTCCGTTTCTAATTCAATGTCCAGAAGACGATAACGAAGATTTTTTTTATTTTCCTCCGTGGCTGGGATGCTGGTAAGTCTCAGTAGATCCCAGTCCGATTCCTTTCCATGATCACCTCTCGCTCTGGAACCGAACAGGATGATTCTGGCTTCAGGATCAAGTTCAGAAACGGTTTTTTTTATTTTTAATAATATTTCTTTTCTATTTGCCATTATTCAAAAATACTTTAATCATTAATAAAAATCCTAACTTCTAATAAGAGTTTTACACTAACTTTAAAATTGCTTTCAATCAGACAAGATACTTTATGCCAGGATCAGAACACAAAAAGATAGTACCTTATTACAGGAAACCCAGGGACATGTCCCTGGATCAGTGGCAGGCCGGACTGAGGAAACAGTTTGCATCGGAACAGAAATTCAAGATCACCAACCTGGGCAATCACCCGGTATATTCGGATTTTGAAGTTTATAACCCGGAAACAGACAAAACATACAAGGTATCCATCAGGGATAATATCAGCAGCTTCAATTACTGTTCATGTCCGGATTTTAAAATCAATACGCTGGGAGCCTGCAAACATGTCGAAAATGTACTGCTTAAACTGCTCCGGAAAAAAACCTGAAATTCTTTGCCCGGTTGCAAAAGAATGTCGCCTATGAACTGGACGGGAACCTGATATTCCGACCGGTCAGGCAAATGACGAACCTTTCAGGAATCTCCAGGAAGATATATTGTTCGCAGGAGCGCGGTTAGGTTCTGGCAAGAAACTGAAACGCTGGTTTAACCGGGTTTGGGGCTTCCTGTCCGGGAAAAGGGAATAGCATGCATACCGGATTTAACAGATCTGAGATATATATCAGGGAACCGTTTTCTTCTCCAGGTATGCCCGAACCATGCGTAACTCTCCGTGGGTGTATTTACCGTTTTGTGCGTTGTGTATTCCACCAATGGTATCAGATGATTCTTTTAATAGTTCAGTCACTGCCTGTACCGTCTCCTTCTGCAGCACGGTAAAAATGTCCAGTGCTCCCTCTCTGATACCCCTGACAATATGTCTCTCTACAGTGGATGATGCCAGGTCTCGAATGGCAGCTATCTCTCTGATCGATTTACCCTCGCTGATCATGGCCCAGGTGATCTTGTAGGTTTCCCCTTTTTCTTGTTGTACACTTTTCCTGCGTTTTCGTCCGCTTTTTGTGGATCCGGACCCGGGTTTTTCCTTTGCAGCTTTCTGTGCCATTTTCCACAATTCACCCCTGCGCTTTATATGCCCTCCTTGTACCGCTTCAGCTATTTTAATATTCCGGTCCGACAGGATGCTGTTAATTATATATTCTGCCCGCTCCAGTTTGCCCATGGCGATCATGATCTGCTGATCGATTTCACTAAGTGCGTTCCGGTAGGCTTTGGTACGGGTTAGATGCATCACTTCTGCAAGGTGAAACAGGAGCTGTTTCAGGTTCTCCTCCATAAAAGCGGTATAATATGCGCTTCCCTTTGCAATGCGCTCAAGCAGCATTTTCCGGTTGTTCTGCTGAAGCAATCGCTGTAACTGGCTGCGGAACAGGGATGTATTCTTCTTTTCATCCTTGAAACGTTCTAACAACATTTCGATCGCTTTTTCCATTCCCTCATCTTCAAACTTCAATTTACCCGCCATGGATTCTTGCAAATACTCCAGTTGCTTTGTAAGGCGGAAAAAATCAAATGTTGATCCAAGGATCTGTTCCATGTATAAACGCTGCCTTTCATGTAAAAGCTCAGGCAGTGGTTTCTGTTGCCCCATATTGCAGGAGAATTCCAGTACATCCCGATCGTTCATGATGGACGAGGTGTTGATCCGGGTCCGGAGGATCAGTCCATCTAAGCTCTGTAGCCGGCTTAGCGCCACATAGACCTGCCCGGATGCAAAGGCCTGTCCCACATCAATAATCGCTTTTTCGAAAGTAAGCCCCTGGCTTTTATGAACGGTTACTGCCCAGGCCAGCTTAACGGGATACTGCTCGAAGCTTCCGATGACCTCCTCTTCCACCTCTTTCGTATCTTCATTGATGATGTACCTCTTATTTTCCCACACTTCCTTTCGAAGCGTATACTTCTGCCCGGTGCCTGACATAACCACTACAATTTCATCATCCTCAATGCGATCAACGCGGGCAAGCTTACCGTTGACATAGCTTTTCTCTTCACTCGAGTCATTCTTTATAAACATGACCCGGGCACCCTCTTTCAACTCGATTTCCATGGGAAGGGGGTAGAGATTTTCCGGAAAATCACCGTAAATATCTGCTTCAAAAAAGACAGAATGAGCTGGAAGCGCTTCCAGTTTTTTACGGTTGATGCTGTCGGCAATGTAGTTGTGTGTGGTAATCGTGATGGCCTCCTGCTCTGTTCCAATCTGCTTTTCACTGTGGTAGTGGCTGTTGAGTATGGCGATATCCTCTTTTGTGGCTGTGTTGTTGCGCAGGTTGTTAAGGATCCTGATAAACCGGTCGTCATGCTGCCGGAAAATCCTGTCCAGCTCAATGTAAACCATCTTTTCTTCTCTGAATGCCTGTGCCTCAAAAAAATGCATGCTCCTGTAGTACCTTTGCAACAATGACCACTCCTCATCATTTACGATGGGAGGAAGCTGATGGAGGTCGCCTGTCATCAGCAGCTGGGTTCCTCCAAAGCTTTTAGCAAAGTTACCTTTCGCACTTCGCATCCGGAAGTCGATGGCATCCAGGATATCCGCACGTAACATGCTTACTTCGTCGATAATGATCAATTCCGTGGCCCGTAGCACCTTTCTACGCATGCTGTTCAGCGTATGTACCCTGGTAAGTGTGTGTTTTGTGTAGAACCGGGTTGTTTCACTGAGATTTGTAACCGGTTCCCTTTCCGGGATAAAGCTACCGAAAGGAAGCAGGAACTGGGAATGGATCGTAACTCCTTCTGCATTCAGGGCGGCAATGCCCGTAGGAGCGACGATAAGATAACTTTTATGTGTCTCATCAGCAAGTTGTCTCAAAAAGGTGGTTTTCCCGGTACCGGCTTTTCCCGTCAGGAAAAGATGACTGTCCGTGCTGTTGATAAAGCGGGCAGCCATCTCCAGCTTTGTTGTCTTATGATTCTGCATAAACGAAGGATTCCAGATGAGCCGCAATTTAAGCAAAAAGCACCTGTAATCTGCGGAAAAAATCTATTGTTTCCTTAACATCAAAGGTGAAAGTGTACTATTCATACCACGGTACATTATTGGTTTTATCTAAAAGTTTTTACCTTGTTGAGGTTAGAGTTTGAAGGACCTTAATAAGAATGAAATTTAATTAAGACCATGGTAAAAAATGTAATTCCAAAAGAAATTCAGCAGGAGGTTTCCGACATCATTGAAAAGTTCAATAAGAAACATTTCCGTGGAAGAACGGACAGTGTTGCCTATTTTGCAGAAATGAAAGGAAAATTTCTTTACCTGAAAAGAAAGGAGTATGGAAAAATCTCTCCTGTTGCGAGGCTCACCTATACAGGGGATATGAAAGAGTGGGAATTTGCCATTTTCAAATGGACCAGGGAACAATATGATCCTGATGAGTGGTTTTTTCCCGGCTCCAATCTATTCGACGGTACGATCGAAGGAGCTATGAAAGCAGGGCTGGAGGCATATCCGGTTTAGACAGAGTCATCCAACCATTATTCGTTAATCCAGCAATTTTATAATAATTGCCTGTGTTTCCGGCACTTGATAAATTACAGATCGATGAAACCATATGATGAGATAAGGAGAATATGTGAGAAGAACAGCAGGATGTCGGCTAAGCTTGTTGACGAATTCCTGATCGGGTATGCGGCCCGCCATCATGGACTGGAAAAGAAAATGAACCAGCAGTTTGCCCGGTACCGGCATGTGACGGGAAAGTTTGATAAGGGGATAGTAAACAGGATGAAGAGCCAGTATATTGCTCACCGGATCTTCAGGGAAGGGGGAATGATTGGGAAGTTAATGAATAACCCGGCATTGAAACGGTTCGAGGGGGAGGAGCGCGATTACCTGGAACAGCAGGCGGCAATGCCCTGGCGTTTCAGTTTCAGTGTGATTACAGGAGAGCCAGAGGATGAATTTTTTCTGATGGAGGATATCTTTTCGGAGCTCGAGTATCTGGTCTTCTCGCCAGGTATTTCTCAGCTAAAGGCTTCCGGGAACCCAGTCCTCTGGCTCAACCTGATCGGTTTCAACGGGTCGTGCTGGCAGAGCTACGGGCCCATCGGGGCCTTCAACAGTTTCCAGTCCGACGACATCTACTTTTTTGCCACCGAGCTTAATCCGGAGATCGGGGATGAGGCGGATGTGGCCAGTCATATTGAGACAAACCCTCTTCCTTATATGATGCTGCTTTCGGGTGCCGCTTACCCGTTAACATTTCACAAAAAAGAGCAGATGCGTTATATGATGGCGGAGTATGACCTGGATACACTTGATACAGCAGCACTGAAGAAGAGCTTTAAAACCGAATATGACAGCGGTGTCTACCGTTTTAGCCATAAGGAGTGGGGAAAGCCGCCGCATTTGGCACAGGCCTATTTTGATGAGAACCTGAAGCTGATCCTTTTTACCGCGATGACCGCCCGGGGTTTCCGGAAACTTGTTAATGGGGTGAACGTCTTTGGTTACCACTTCTCCGATGATCCGTTTCTCAGCATTAACACCTCCATGCTGGTAACAGCCCAGGATATCCTGAAGAAGAAGATAGTGCTGAACGAGTACGAGGAGTTGTTCCATGTCGAACCGGATGAAGGGAAACAGGAGGTGATCGATGAGATGAATGCCTTTATGGCCCTGGTGCTTCCGGATATCAACGCTGGCCGCATGCCGGACATTGAAGTGGCTGCCGGGAAGAGCGGGCTTGCGATAGAGACGGCACACGACCTGGTCAACATGGTCACTGGAAAACTACTCGATCTTCCCGCCGGAGATGCAGGCGCATCGCAAAAAGAGGCAGCCTTATACAGGGAAATATACTTGCTTGCCGATGAGATCAGGCAAATGGAGCCATGGAAGTGGATGTATGAAACCGATTTTTTCGGAGTGAAAATGCCGGAGAACGACCGGGTTCACTTTGTAAGCGTAATGGGGGCTGAAGGTCAGTTCTTTGCCCTGTCAGCCTATAAGGGATACCACGCACTTGCACAGCTCCTTGATTTTCATGAGCATGCCGAAACCATGCCCCCGGAAACCATACTGACCATTCCGCACCTTATGCTTTCGTTTGCCGACCGGGAGATGCTGAGCAGGGAGCACCTGGATACCATTAAGCTATCGGGTATTAAGTTCCGTGGGAAGGGGAAATGGCCACATTTAGAGGAGTTTGTTCCCGGATATACCCCGGTATTTCCGGAAGGTGAGGCCCTGTCGGACCTGCCGCTGTTGATGGATCAGGTGGCTCTGGTGCTGCACAGGGCCAAAGAAGATCCCGGATGCCTTTTCCGTGAGGGTGATCCTTTCGATTCCATTCTGGTCAGAACCCCATCGGGCAGTTCCGGAAGGCTGAAATGGGAGGACCGTTATGAGACATTCGATCCGGAATGGGGAGGCAAAGGAGTTCATATTGACTACTCCCTGAAAACCAGGGCAGAAGTCTCACAGCTTTCGGAGGGACCACAGGTGGTTCAGGTGGACCTGGTGATGCTCCCTACTCCAGTGAAAGAGAAGGGCAAGAAGGGCTATTTCCCGTTTATGCTGCTACTGGTCGACAAACAGAGTGGTATAGTCCCCGGGATGGCCATGCTTACCCCGCAACCAGACCTTCACACCATGTATGAATCGATCCCGCAAAAGTTGCTGGAAGAGATCACAAATCTGGGATTCAGACCGAAAAAGATAGAGATTCGCTCGGAGCTGCTATTCGTTCTGTTGCAAGAAGTGCTGAAGGAGGCCTATTGCAGCCCGGAGCGTGTGGAACAGATGCCGCAGTTGGACGAAGCGGTCGAATCGCTGCGCTCTCATCTGGCACCGTAGCGGTTAAAGCATATTTGCATCTCGCAATCAAATAGGAAGGTATTCTTCCATGAATGTCATTAGGCAGCAAACCCTCGTCTTCTCATTCATCAAATAATCATCTGTCCCGGGGGTTATTATATAGTTATATTCAGCATCTACATCATTAAGTGCCTGGTTTAGCCCTCTTGTAGTTTTGGGCTCGAGGTGTACTTGATTTAAATCCCGATTTCTGGTTTTCCTCTTCCTACCAGCACAATATCGCATTCAGCACCTTCGTGCATCCTTCAATAATATTTTTTGCCGAAATAGTCAAATTATAATTGAATATTTCAGGCTTATAACATAGAAAAAAACACTATCATCTAACTCTTCTTTCTCTTCCTTAAGGTAATGACTTTATTCCGTATCAAAGGCTTTGCCCAGATTCCGATACTCAGTATATAACCCAGTGTAAGAAAATTAAACATCATGCCCACCTTCAGTGAAATAATATCTGCCAGGCCACCGATCAGGAGCTGGACTACTGCTCCTCCCATAATCCCGGTCATTAATATCCCGGCAAAAGAACCATGATGCTTATCCACCGAATTCAAGGCGAGGGATATAATTATGGGATACATAACCGACATGAAAAATCCAATTGCCGGGAAAAAATATAATGAAATGGATTTGGAACCGAATAATGCAATGGTCAGGCAAACCATTGAAATCAATGTAAACCACCTGAGGATCACCTTACTATCAAAAAGTCTCAACAGTACCAGGCCAAAGATCCCACCGATTGTCATCAATCCCCAGTAATTGGCTACCGCATTGGCTCCCACGGTTTCATAATTGTACCCATGATAATCCGATAGAAACCGGGACATCCAGTAGGAAACACCCTGCTCTGTCCCGACATAGGTAAAGATCCCCAGAAAGAATAGTATTACAAATTTGTTTTTGAACAGGCCAAGGTAACTTTCACGAGTCCCTACTTTTTCATCGTCCTTCAGCTCAACTTTCGGGAAGCGGGTAATCAGGATCAGGAGGATCATGGCAAGGCTGATGATGACAAAGATCCAGTATACTGCCACCCAGGAATGCTCAAGTGGTGTTAATTTGTTCAATAACTGCGCCAACCCATTAATATCTGCTTTTCCCCCATGCACATTCAATACTACCCAGGAATACATTTTCGGACTGACAAAAGAAGCTGAACCAAATACAAGCTGGGCCATCACGGAATAAAATGCATAATTTTCCTCCCCACCTGCAACCCTCAACAACGGATTAATGATCACCTGTAACATGGCCATGCCTGCCCCGATGGTAAATAATGAAATCACATAAACTCGAAAAGCGGGGAAACTCGCAAAAACTATGAATCCGATGAGACTGATTAAAAACGCGGCCAGTAACATTCGTTTCTCTTTATATTTTTCAACCAGAAACCCGGAGGGGATAGACATCACCCCATAGGCGATAAAAAATGAAAAAGGTAAAAATCCGGCCATGGTTTTGGTAAGGTCAAAGTCATCAGAAACGCTTGGATTGAGCGCCCCCAGAATATTCGTAAAAAATGAAATGACAAAGAAGATCAGGATAACCAGAGCCACTTTATAATAACTTCTTTGAGAGCTATTGGCGTTGTTCATTTTTCAGCTTTATTTATTTATATAACCTGCTTTGATTTTACATTCCAGCCTTTATAACTGAATACAGGCTCATCCGATTTTAAATCTTTGCTGAAATTATAGCCTGATATTTCCCTTTTTTCACCGGGTAAAAGGGAAATGTAATTATCCTCCCAGAACACCGGAAGTATGGGCATCCCGCTTTCCTTTCCGGATAAGCTCAATTCAATGAAAAAGGCAATTTGATCGGTTTTATTTTCAATATATGCTTTAACGATCATTGTATCTCCCTGACGGATAAATTCATGATCCACATCGATTTCAATCTCCCTTAAATCATTTATCCCTGTAAGATCGGCATACGATTTATTCGGGGTGACAAACCATTCTGAATTTTCGAAGTCAAGGACATCCTCCCGGGTTGAAAGCCAGTAAAAATTAGTGCCGATCAATTTACCTTCACCGTCTTTCAGTCTGAGATCCATAAAATAAGTTTCAGTCAAACCTGCCGGTTCCGGCATATCAAAAATTTTAAGCGACTCATTTCCCCCAACGCTCACTTCCAGGATTTTTGCAAAAACTTCCCTGCTTGATGCATCCAATACCCGGATCTCCGCCAGTAAACCATCAAAGGAGGTGTAATATTCATTCGACAAATAAATGTCCTTATCCTTATAATTATAAACAATACTCAATGGCCGGCAGGAATTTTTTGCCCCGTAAAATGCACCGTTTGGCATCAAATACCAGTCATACAATTGCCAGAGCATTCCAGGCCAGGCTGAATTCAGCATCCATTGAATCACTCCTGTTGTATTGGGTTTGTTTACTTTAAAAGCTTCAAACATCGCTCGCATGGCTTCATAATTCGACATTTGAGCCTTGTAAGCAAAGGTCTCCACTCCGTCTGCCTGGCCATACCTGAAGTTAAATGGTTTCATCCAATGCCTGAAAGTCCGGAATTCATTTCTCCCGAGATGATATTCCCATATGCTGTCAACCGGCCAGAGATGATCCGCAGGGATCATCCTTCTGATACTTTCAATCGGTGATGGCTGAACACCAGGTCCCGTTTCGGTATTGAAACCAAATGCGCCTCCTCTTTTATCGTCCACGTACCAGTAATTAGGGGTTACATATGCATATGGACCATTCATTTTTACTCCACTATTACCAGAAATCTCACTGGTGCGAGAACCACAACTGTTCAGGATGGGACGGGTTCCATCTTTGGAGGACAGCATCTCGTTCAGTCTTTGTTCAAGGTCCGGGACCAGCAGTTTGTCACTCCCATAAATCCATAAGAAAACACTCGGATGATTTCTCAGCCATTCCACCTGGTCCTGGTAGGCCTTTGCATGTTCTTTGATCTCCTGAGGTGACTTAATGGCCATATAATCATCTTCCGGCCTTCCGCAATATCCTTCCCATTCCCATTGACAACTCCAACCGATCATGATCAGGATACCATTTTCATCGGCAAATTCATATATTTTCTCATTCTTCCCCCAGAAACCTTCTAATCGAATGGTATTCAAATTCATATGTTTTACATAACGGATCTGATCTTCCACTTTTTCATCCGGATCATCCAGAAAAATGTCATCTACCCAACCGGCACCCTTGATCAGTAATTTTTTACCATTGATCATAAATCCCCGATGCCCGTTATCATTAAAATAATCCGTCACTTCCCGGATGCCGAAACGAACCGATTTTTCATCGGATACGTATGCATCTTGTGTGGCAGTAATATTCATTTGATATAAATTGGGATCTCCCAGATTATTAGGCCACCAAAGTTCCGGATCTTTCAGGTTTAACTCAGGATAATCTGAGGGGCTGAAGAAGATTGTTTTTGTTTCATGCGGATCGAGACTGAAATCCTGCCGGATACGGAATCCGATCATCTGAATTTCAACCTGTCCGGACAATTTTTTATCCGAATGGTTGATAAGGTCAGCAGAAATGGTCAGGCTTGCCTCCTTCAGGGTTTCAGTATCCAGGGATGGTTTTACAAAAACGTTTTTCAGGGCCACTGGTCCGGTTTTCAATAGTTTAACGGGTCTCCACAAACCCATGTTATTATCAGGTGGCCATGGATTCCAGTCAACAAATCCTATCGAAAGATCGCCCCATTCAGGTGGGAAAATTTCCACAGCCATTGAATTTTCCCCGGTTTGCAGATAATCTGTAATATCAAATTCAAACATCCGGAAACACCCTTTAATCGAATCGGCAGCTCCGATGAGTGTTCCATTCAACCAAATATTCGCCTTATGATTCAGTCCCTCAAAAACCAGGTTATAATACTCGGTGCTGGTCTTTGAATCAATTTGAAATGTTTTTCTATACCACCAGGGAACCGTGAACGGTTCCCTTGATATTTTACTTAGATGATCACTGTAGAAAACGTCTTCATAAATTCCATTCCTTACTAACACGGTCATCACAGTTGCCGGAATCGCTGCTTTATAAACATTTTCAGCATTAAATGCAGGGGAAGAAATCATCTTCCCATCCTGCTCAAGGTCCTGGGAAGAAAATATTTCCCAATCCTGTGTAATATCTAATTCCTGTACCATTTGATCTGATTTTTCCTGACAGGAAATAAAAGTCAAGTATGCAATAATCCCTATCGGGAAGACCAAGGAATTAAAACTATGTCTCATTATTTTCTGTATTTGTACTTAGTACATGACAAAAATTATTTAACTAATTGAATATCAATGATATAATGTTAATAACTTGGTGATAACTAATACATAAAAATATAGCTTAAAGCCCTGATATTCAGTATCTTATGTGTATTATGGACACTAATACGCAAAAATACATAGACACCAGGGCTGAGAATAAAAATACCATTTTATTCGCAACATTATCACAAATATTCGGGGAACAAATGAATTTAGCCCGAATAAAGTTCTTTGGCTTATTTATGCTTCGATTCTGAGGTCAAGGTTGATTCTTCTTTGCGCAGGATACAGCGTTTCATGGCAGAGTATCTGCTGGACACCGATCTGATAGCGCGGTTTGTGTTTGCTTTATTGCCCCATAAACCGCCATATCGTCTGGCATTGGACAGAACCAACTGGAAATTCGGAACTACTGACATCAATATTCTGGTTCTTGCCATTGTTTACCAAGGTCTTGCCATTCCCATTTTGTACACGATGATGCCAAAATTTGGCAATTCATCCACCGCAGAGCGCATTGATCTGATGCAACGCTACATTGAACTATTTGGCATTGACACCATTGACAGCCTTCTAGGGGATAGGGAGTTTGTCGGGGACCATTGGCTGGAATACCTTAATTACAAACGGATTCGGTATCATCTGCGGATCCGGGAGAATTTTTGGATCGACATTCCAAAAAACGGGCATCGCATAAAGGCCTCATGGTTCTTCAGCCATCTAAAGCTCAACCAGTATGAGTTCCACCATGGGATTGTTTATATCAAGGGGCAGCTTTGTTATTTATCTGCCTCGAAAGTCAAGAACAAAGATGGTATCCCAGAACTCCAGATCATTGCCTCATTTAATAAGCCCGATGAGGCTCACTCACATTACAAAGAACGCTGGCAGATCGAATCTGCATTTAAAGCATTGAAAACCAGCGGCTTTAATATTGAGGACACGCATTTGACCGACCTTGGTCGTGTAGAAAAACTCTTTGCCTTGGTGCTTGTTGCTTTCATTTGGGCTTACAAAATCGGTGTATTCCTAAACGATATTTGCCCAATCAAGATCAAAAAGCACGGTAGAAGAGCTAAAAGCTTGTTCAAGTACGGTTTAACATATCTCTCAAAAGTGCTGTTTTCCAATAATATAGATGAATTTATTAAATGTTGTAAATTTTTGTCATG
>LJUP01000303.1 GCA_001303955.1 Bacteroides sp. SM23_62
GATCATCATTTTGAAAAGAACGGTATACCACTTTCCGCGCTCGAAATACGGGATGAATACCTGAAAAATAAAGCAGCAGACATAGTGCTGGTCAAGGGACCGGAACGCAGGGCCATTGAATTTGATGAAGAGGTGAAGAGGCCAAAAGAAAGCTTTGCCCGTACCTATACCTGGATAACCTGGCAGGGCAACGGAGACTATTTTTCTGCCTGGCCGGAGCATACAGGGAAGGTAATGATGTATGAAGATGATTTCTACAGGGAAAATACCTGGATCAGAGATGGCAAGCCATGCTGGATCTATGATCATATGGATGTCATAAATCTCATTAAGGACCGGGACAGGATAGAATGGACGCCCAATACGATTGCATCAGAAGTGAACATCGAAGGCAATAAAGCAAGCATCAGCCTGTTATCTGACACGCCCAACCTGAAAGAATACCAGGTAAGGGAGTCATCCACTGGTGGGTGGGAAAAAGTTGATGAAATCTACAACCTGGATCTGAAAAAGAAAAAATATGAACTGGCCTTCCGGACGGTAAACCTTGCCGGTGTCATTGGACCGGAACACCAGGTCATAATAGACAGCAAGTAATACATATTGCCAAAGATTTCTTTAATGAAAAACCCATTTTGTCTCTCCACCCTGTTTATCGTTCTTGCTTTTTTCCCCACAAGCGCTGACTCCTCCCCGCAACAAGGTGAAAATGAAGACAAAAATGGTTTTGAAGAAATACTTCCGGATATTTATCGCTTACAGGATGCATGCAATATCTATCTGTTGAGATCCGGAGATTCGGGCATCCTCATTGATGCAGGTTCTGACAGACTGGCCGAAGCGCTCAATCCTATTGGCGTGAAACGAATTGACTGGATTTTGCATACGCATTATCACCGGGACCAGTGTCTTGGGACTGCAGCCCTGAAAAACAGGGGTGCTGAAACAGCCATAGGCATATCGGAAGAACCATTTCAGAAGCCCGGTGTGGACAGGGGACTGCCGGATGGGGAGGTAATAACATGGAACCAGTATAGCATCCGGGTGATCAATACACCCGGACATACCAGGGGCAGTGTCTCCTACCTGGTCGAGTCGGACGGTCAAATGATCTGCTTTAGCGGGGACCTGATCATACGGGGAGGTTATGTCCATAACCTGTATAGTATGCAATGGGTATATCTCCAGCAGCCCGGCATTGATTCCTCCATCACATCCATTGATAAAATCAGTCTGTTGGACCCGAAGCTGATGCTTCCCTCCCACGGTCCGATAATAAAAGATCCCCAGGCAGATATACGCAAGCTTAAATCTCGGCTCATGGCCCTGCAAGAAAAACTGACCATTCAAAGGGCAGGCCGCTGGAACTGGTCGGGGTTTGTGCAGGTTTCGGAGCATGTAATTCAGGACTGTGGCACCACCTCCCAGCTGATTGTTTCCGGGTCCGGTGAAGCACTCCTGTTTGACTGTGGCAGGGATTTTACGTCTGAACGACTGTCCGAAGCCAAGCAAAAATTCGGTATCAAACACATTGCTGTTATCATACCAAGCCACTGGCATTATGATCATATTGATGGCATCCCGGCCCTGGCAGAATCAGAAGGAGCGGAGGTTTGGATCTGGGAAAAATTGAGAGAACACCTGGAACAGCCAGAAAATTTTCTGACGACCTGCTGGACAAACACAAAATTGAATGCTGATCGCATTCTATCGGAAGGGGAAAAATTCGAATGGGGAGGTTATTCCTTCCAGGTATTTCACAATCCGGTTCACATGGAACAGCAAATGGGATTATCGGTGCTGGTTGATGGCTTGAAATTCTATTTTACCGCCGATGGCTCCTCAAGCAACAGGAATGGATATATGCGTTCCTCCATCCATTGCTACAATGGCATATCAACCCGGACCGGCCTGATCAAAACAGCCCAGTCTTTTTATGAGGCCGATCCATATATATGTATACCGGCACACAGCAATGGTTTCACCACCCATAATGATACCCGGCAGGAATTCAGGGAATGGGCTGTAAAAACCACGGATGCCATCACGGGCCTTTTGTCCCCCGGGCATTCAGAACTTGGATTCAATCCATACTGGTGTACCTTTTATCCGGCAAAAATCAAGATAAATCCTGGCGAGGAAAAACAGGTGATGCTCCGCATAAATAATACTGCGAATCATGGTGTATCCGGTAAGATCTGGCTGAAAAGTTCGGATGAAATTGTCTTCAGGAAAGAAAAGATGGATTATTTAATAGCACCCGGGACAAACACAGGGATACCGGTCATCATAAAAGCAAGGCAAAAGGCCCGGCCGGGAACACATATTATCACAGCGGATATCGAGTTTGACGATGAGTTCTTCGGGGAATACCCCCAGGGTTACATTACCATTGATGAATAGTTTAGTTTCACCTGACGATCACTGGGTCATCTGGACATTCCTTGTAGGAATGGCTGCCCTGAGCCTGTTCCTGGAACAGAAATACAAGTTTGTAAGAAGAATCACAGGAGCTGCCACCGCTGTCTGTGCGGGAATGCTGGTTTCCAATATCGGATTACTGCCATATGAATCCCCCTCCTATGATGTTGTATGGGAATATATTGTCCCCCTGGTAATCCCCCTGCTATTGATAAAGACTGATATCCGGGTGATTTTCAAGGAGACAGGGCGGTTTGCAGGAGCTTTTCACATCAGTGCGCTCGGGACGGTGGTTGGAAGTTTTATCGCAGTGGCAGTGCTGTATACCCTGATCGATGATCTTGAACTGATCGGTCCGGCCATGACTGCCAGCTATATTGGCGGATCAGTTAATTTTGTGTCCGTCGTGTCCATGTTTAACCCGCCCAAGGATCTGATGAATGCCACCCTGGTGGCCGACTCGGGGGTCATGATCATCTATTTTCTGTTTTTAATCACCCTGCCCGGGATTAATCTGGCTAGACGTTTCTTCCCGATAACTGATAAATCGATTGCGATAGCCGGCACAAACAATTCCCATAATAATGGAGAATACTGGAAACCCAAACCAATCGGATTGGTCGATATGGGAAAATCAATGGCCATTGCATTTGCCATTGCCGTAATCTCCATCAAAACAAGCAGATTCTTTGATGGTCCGGATATGCCGGCTATCATTAAATTGCTGCTTGGACAACAATACCTGGTATTGACTACTTTTTCAATCCTGTTCCCGATCATATTCCCCAAAGCTGCAAGAAAACTGGTTGGAAATGAGGAGTTAGGTACTTTTTTCATATTCATATTCTTTGTCATGATAGGCCTCCCGGCAAGTTTCAAAAAAGTGATCCTGGAGGCTCCCATCATGATCCTTTTTTGTGCCATCATACTTTTTATCAATTTCCTGCTTACTTTTGGTCTTGGCAAATTGTTCAAATATGAACTGGAAGAACTGGTACTGGCTGCCATTGTGACATCAGGTGGTCCCATGAGCGGGGTTGCAGCAGCCATTTCAAAAAAATGGCGGAATCTCATCTTCCCTTCATTGATGTTGGGTATCTGGGGATATGTAATCGGCAATTATATAGGATACATGGTTGGCATACTTTTACAGGCAATATTATGACCATCATGGCTCAATATTAAATTGAACAAACATGGAAAACCTGAAAATTGAAAAAATAGAAGTAATCGAGCTGAACATTGCGCTAAAGGAGCCGATATCCATATCACTGGGGACGGTTTATCTCGCGGAAAATATGGTCATTAAAATCCATGCTGATAAAGGTCTCACAGGCATTGGAGAGGCAAGTCCTGAAATCAAAATTGCCGGTGAGACGCAATCAGCCGGGTTTGAGATAGCAAAGTTGCTTGCAACCGGTCTGAAAGGCAAAGATCCCCTGGCCATTGAGGACAGGCTCCGGGACATGGACCATGCCATACATGGGAATCATACCATCAAGAGTGCCTTTGATATGGCCCTGTATGACCTGCTGGCCAAGAAAGCAGGGCTCCCCCTTTACCAGCTACTTGGCGGCGGGAATACCAGGGAGATTTATACGGACATGACTGTGTATCTCGGATCTCCGGAGCGGATGGCAGCGCAGGCACTCGAGTACAAAAATGAGGGCTTCCCTACCATTAAAGTAAAGCTGGGGACCAGTGAAAAAGAAGATATTGAAAGAATCCGTGCCATCCGGGCGGCCATTGGTGATGAGATCCCGATGCGTATTGATGCCAACCAGGGCTGGGATACTGTCACAGCCATTAAAATCCTGAAGGCACTGGAGCCATATAACATAGAACATTGCGAGGAACCCATCCCCCACTGGAATAATACCCACCTGAGAAGGGTGAGAGACCACAGCCCGATCCCAATTATGGCTGATGAATCTGTATCTGATCACAGGGATGCATTTCGACTGGCAAGTATGGGTGCCTGTGATTATTTTAATATAAAATTTGCCAAGTCAGGAGGGATCCACAATGCCATCAAAATAAATGCCATCGCCGAAGCAGCAGGTATCAGGACCCAGGTGGGCTGTATGTCAGAAAGCAGGTATGCCTTAACTGCCCTGGGTCATTTTGTGGCTGCCAAAAACAATGTTGTCTGGTTTGACATAGACTCATCCCTGTCACATGCTGAAGATCCGGTAACCGGCGGGATACAATATAAGGGGAAAGGCAGATGGGAGTTGCCGGAAATACCTGGCATCGGCGGGGATTTCGATCCCGGCTTCATTGAAAAAATGAAAAAAACGATCATTTAAATGTCCCTGCCTTTTGAATAATGGCTTCATTTCTGATACTATGGGTATGGGGGTGAGGGGATCAAAAATGGAAGCTCCAGGTTTTTATTTTTAAATAGCAGATTTCGATGGAATCTGATAATAATCATAAGAATTCCGCCAAAACTTACATAATTTGGATTGATTTGAAAATATTCGAGCTATTTTTGTGTCTTGTTTTCAAACCTCCGATATATTAATGGATAGTCCAATTATTTTCAATAATGCTTATTACACCAGAAAAAAATATTGAAGTTTTGGGAAATGGTTTATATCTGAGTCCTGAACCTGCCAATACTTTTATAGAACAGCTGAAAAATTGTCATGGGCAACTGGATAAGATCATGGCTGATCTGAATCGGCATGTTATCCTGCTTGTTTATTTTATCGATGCCCGGACCGAAAAGGAATATCATGCCTTGTCTGCCACGCTGGAAAAAATACACCTGTTGAATTACCGATCGCCATTCAGCATAGTAGCACAGGCTCCCGTGGATGGTACAAAGGTCAATGTCGAAGTGCATCATTGCTGCAAAAGGGCCAATCCTGAATGCAAACAATTCGAAGGATTTAATTATTGTACTTTTCATTATAACAACAATAAGTACCTTGTTTCTGGCGGTCTTCAAATGAAAACAAAAAATTCGGATCTTCAGGGACAGAGTATGGAATCCTTCAGGCTGGTGAAGGGTATTCTTAACAGTGAAGGAATGGATTTTTCACATATATTCAGGCAGTGGAATTATATTGAATCCATCACCGGCACTTTTTCAGAAAGTCAACGCTATCAGATTTTCAACGATGTCAGATCATTGTTTTACAATGAATCGGACTTTATTCAGGGCTATCCGGCGGCAACGGGTATAGGGATGAAAACCGGCGGGGTCATCATTGATTTTTTAGCTGCAGTGCATGATCAGGTATGGCCTGTAAAAAATCCGGAACAGGTCGATGCTCATAAATACTCAGATGAAGTACTGGCCAATAATGAGTTTTCTGATCAATTGAAAAGCACCACCCCAAAATTTGAGCGGGCAAAAGCCATTGCCCTTGAAAAGGATATTCTGATGTATATTTCAGGAACAGCTGCCATCAAGGGACAGGTAAGCACAGCAAAAAACGATGCTTTTCAGCAAACGCTCGAAACCATTGATAATATCGAGCAGTTAACCGACATTAAAAACCTTACAGCACATCATATTCCGGTAACTGATCCGTCTTGCATTGAACCGGGGTCCTTCAAGATTTATGTCAAGACAGCTGATGATCTAAAAAGGGTACGATCCGCGTTTGAATCGAGATTCGGAAAAATGAATGATGTACTGTACCTCATTGGCGATATTTGCAGACCTGAGCTCTTAATGGAAATAGAAGGTACTTACCGGCTCAGAAAATCATAATTGAAATATCGTTCCTTGAGATATCTATGAATACCAAATAATTATAGCCATGAGATACTTCATTTTTATTTTGTCCCTCTTTGTTTTTCCCAGTGCCATATTTTCTCAAAATGATGCACTCAATATTGTGGTCATCGGTGCACATCCGGATGATCCGGATGTATCCACGGGTGGGACTGCCATTAAATTTGCCGAGCTCGGGCACAATGTGCTGTTTGTCTCGGTCACGAACGGTGATGCCGGTCATTATGCCAAAGGTGGGGGCGCGCTCGCCAAAATACGGAGAAATGAAGCACAGGAAGCCGGGAAAAGATTCGGTGTCACCTACCATGTCATGGATAACCATGATGGTGAACTGGTGCCAGACCTGCATATCCGGCTGGATATTATCCGCCTGATAAGGGAATGGAACGCCGATGTGGTCATTGGGCACCGGCCTTATGATTATCACCCGGATCACAGGAATACGGCCATATTGATCCGGGATGCGGCCTTTATGGTCATCGTACCCAACATTGCACCCGATACCCCTCCGTTGAAGAAAAATCCGGTTTTTCTTTTTACGCGGGACCGGTTTCAAAAACCCTATCCCTTCCGGCCGGATATTGCCGTGGATATTTCAGATGTTTACGAACAGAAGATATACGGTGTGGCTGCTCACAGATCACAGTTCTTCGAATGGCTTCCCTGGCTTTCAGGAAAGCTGGACGAAGTACCCCAGGAAGAGAAAGCACAACTGGAATGGCTGGCCAAACAAAGGGAAAGGGGAATCACCCCGGAAATCAGGACAGCCCTGGCAAAATGGTATGGTGCGGAAAGGAGCCAGCAGGTTACCCATGCCGAAGCATTTGAGATATGCGAATATGGCCGGATGCCGGACGATGAGGAGATACGGCAACTGTTCCCCATGCTTGGCAAATAAGATGCATTCCTTTACACCAGGACCCTGGTATTACCACCCTGCTCGAGGGATATATCAACCGGCTGGTTCTTCTCCCAGGAACCCCGGGTGAAATCAGGTACATCAATGGAATTCGACCGGTTGGCAACGGACCATTCACTCAATGGCGCGATGGAACTCCACAGGGCCGCGTCATAAACATCCTGATCCAGGGCCAGGCCGTTCCTGAGGCAGTCAATGGTTCGCCAGTCCATGATAAAATCCATTCCACCATGGCCGCCGACCTCCTTTGCCAGTTCCCCGACCCTGGCAACAATTTTTGGCTGATATGCTTCTTCAATTGATTTGAATTCTTCGGCAGATATCCATTCATGTCCGGTTGAAATACGGGGCGGACCAGGATACTTGCTGGCAACGCCTTTGGTACCGCTCACCAGGTGGATCCGTGAGTAGGGACGAGGAGAGGTCACATCATGCTGGATCATCAAAGTTTTGCCCTTAACGGTCCTGATCGTAGAGGTATTCATATTTCCCCTGTAAGATTTTCCGGCAAATGGAACATAAAATTCGTCTTCAGCAGCCTTTTCTTCAGCTATTTTATACATCATAAAGTCATCCGAAGAAACAGATACCATGTAATCCATCCTGTCACCACGGTTGATATCCATTATTTGGGCTATTGGTCCGAGTCCGTGAGTGGGGTAAAGATTCCCATTTCTTTGATGCTCCCTCAGCCTCCACATATCCTGGTAACCCCCTTTTGAGAAGTTGAGTTCACGAAGATCATGGAT
>LJUP01000304.1 GCA_001303955.1 Bacteroides sp. SM23_62
CGCTTACCATGAAAAAGTTAGTTTTCTGTTTTTTGTAATGCCATCAAGAGAATCTGCAGAGCTTTACAAAAGCCTGAAAAAGGACATGGATGAACTGGTGGGGCGGATCAATTCCACCTACGGTTCACTGAACTGGATGCCTGTCTGGTATTTCTACCGTCCATTGGAATTTGAGGAAAGAATTGAATTGTACTGCCAGTCAGATATCGCCCTGATCACACCGGTCAGGGACGGAATGAACCTGATCGCCAAAGAATACCTCGCCGCACACACAGACAGGGGTGGCGTGCTGATCATCAGCGAAACCGCAGGCGCATCGAAGGAACTGGTCGATGCCATCATTGTCAATCCGAACAACCAGATAGAGATCAGTGATGCCATCCGGTCTTCACTGGAAATGCCTGAAGAAACACAGATCAACAAAAACAAAGCACTTGCCAACCGGTTGCGGAATTATAACATTTCTGCCTGGGCAGACCATTTCATCACAAGCCTGGATGAAGTCAAGAAGATCCAGGAGATCAAGCTGGCCAAAAGGATCACACACCAGATTGTCCAGGAAATCAGTAATGCTTACGGAGCAGGCTCCAGGCGCATCCTGTTCCTTGATTATGACGGAACCCTGATGGGATTCAATAAAGATCCCCAGAAGGTTTATCCCGACAAGGAATTGTATGATGTTTTAAAGAAATTATCCCAGAAGAAAGAGAACAGACTGGTAATCATTTCAGGGCGAGACAAGGAAACCCTGGGAAGATGGTTCCCGTCGGACTGGAACCTGGACATTGTTGCGGAACACGGTGTCTGGATCCGGGAACCAAAGGGTGAATTCACCATGATCGAACAGATAGACAGCAAATGGATGGAAATCATCCGGCCCATCCTTGAATTTTTTGTGATCCGCACCCCCCGGTCCTTTGTGGAGACCAAGAATTATTCCCTCGTATGGCATTACCGCAATGCAGATCCCGACCTTGGCGTACAGCGATCATGGGAGCTCAAGGATGAGTTGAAGGCCCTGGTTACCAACCTGAACCTGGAGATCATGGACGGGGATAAGGTGATAGAGATCAAAAATTCAGGCATCAATAAGGGCAGGGCGGCCAATATCAAGATCGGTGACGGGAATTACGATTTTATCCTGGCCATTGGGGATGACTGGACAGATGAATATACCTTTGATGCATTGCCCGATGATGCATACACGATAAAAGTGGGGACCAAAACAACCAAGGCGAACTATTATGTGGAAGGGGTCCCGGATGTCAGGAACATCCTGATTAAGCTGACCAACAAATAGGCCTCCAGGACTACCAGACTCATAAGAGAGATGGCCGGCTTCAGGAAAGATATTCAGTACTATAAATTCTGCGCGTACGGATTCCTCAAAAACCTGCGTTTCTTCGAACCTTTTCTTATCCTTTTTTTTCGAGAGGGGAATCTGTCCTACCTGCAGATCGGTGTGATATATACCATCAGGGAGATCATCAGGAATATCTTCGAGATTCCGTCGGGGTTGGCAGCAGATGTGCTTGGCAGGCGCCGGACCATGATCACATCCTTCAGCCTTTACATGATTTCTTTCCTGATCTATTCGATGGGCTACCGATACGGTATGCTCATTGCAGCCACCATTGTATTTGCCCTCGGGGATGCTTTCAGGACGGGAACGCATAAGGCCATGATCTTTGATTACCTGGACCGGCGGGAATGGACCTCCCACAAGGTGAGCTATTATGGCCACACCCGTTCCTGGTCCCAGGCCGGCTCTGCCCTATCTGCCCTGATGGCTGCGGCACTGATCTTCTATACGGGCCGGATCAGCCAGGTTTTTATCTACTCGATCATCCCTTATGCCTTCGGCCTGCTCCTGATCATATCCTATCCTGCTTACCTGGATGGAGAAGCGCCCGGATTCAGGCAGTCCAGTCTGAAAACAGCGTTCACAACTACACTTGGCAACTTCTGGTATTCCTTCAAACAGGCAAGGGTCCTTCGCGGGATACTGAATCTGTCAGTATACAGCGGTTATTACCGTGCCGTCAAAGACTATGTCCAGCCGCTGATCCAGTCTGCCGCATTAAGCCTTCCTGTTTTGGTATCCCTCCAGTCAGAACAGAAAACCGCGGCCCTGGTGGGTATTATCTATTTCCTGATCTATCTGCTTTCTTCGGCAGTTACCAGGCAGGCAGGCCCGTTCAGCAATTGGTTCCAGGGTCTTTCCGGTCCATTGAACCTGACCCTTTTGGCCGGACTGATCATCGGGACATTGACAGGATTCTTTTCCATGGCGGGATTTACCATGTTATCCATTCTCCTGTTCATAGGTATTTACCTGGTCGAGAATCTGAGGCTCCCTACCGGCATTGCCTATTTTACTGAAAACCTCGACAAGGATATCCTGGCAACCACCCTCTCAGCGGAATCACAGAGCAAATCATTGTTCACGGCCGTCATAGCCTTGCTGATCGGCTTTCTGGCCGATCGTTTTGACATCGGGACCGCCATCCTGGCCTGTTCGGCATTCATGTTGCTGACAACTCCCCTCTACCTGATAAGGAAGCGGGGGTAAATGGCCAATCCTTCAAAACATTTACCGGAAAGCAAGGATTTCTGAATGGCCGGTTATTCTTTTCCTTCACCCAGATATTCCCCGGTGCTCAGGATGGTGGCATAGGCCTTCAGGGTGGAAAGGGTGGAAAGATGAACCTCTTTTGCGCCGATGATCTCGTCCTCAAAGGTAAGGTCTCTTGTGGCACAGGCATCATGGATGAGGATGGTCTCGAATCCAAGGTCATCTGCTGCACGGGTGGCAGCCTCCACGCACATATGGGTCATCATGCCGGCAATGACCAGGCGATCCACTCCCTTCTCCCGCAGGTACCCGAGCAGGGGGGTCTCACGAAAACAGCTGACATGCTCCTTGACAAATACCGTTTCACCGGCAAGGGGCTTGACATTTTCATGGATCTCCCCCCCTCCTTTATGCTTTATATGCACGATTTCCTGTCCCGTTTCGCGGAAATGATCCAGGATCAGTCCAGCCTTTACACTGGCCTCCTCCCTGCCCGCCAGTGGGGCTTTGGCAGTATCGAAATAAAAAGCCTGTATATCGATCAGGACCAGGGCGGTTACGGGTTCAGGGTCCTGTGCTGAAAGGATAAATGAGCAGGCAAGGGTGCATAGGAAGAACTGGATGGTTTGTTTCATGATCGAAAGATTTCCCACCCTGCTAATATAACTATTTACAAATTCTTTACATGCTGTAATGCTTTACAGGCCCGGTCAGCAACTCATTGCTCCTGCACCACCCGCTTGTCTATAAGCTGAATGAGCACTTCTCCTTCAGCCACCCTCAAATTTGATTGAATGCTGGTCAGCACGTTCACAGCACCAATCATGGGTGCCTGTAAAAAACAGTACTGCACCCAGGTTAATTCTTCGTGTGGACCGGTATCCAGGAGTTTGTTTATCATGCCTGCAAGCCCTGGATCTGTATTTTCTTTAAGGAATTCCCTGTATTCATCTATCCTTTGTTTCAATTCATCTACCTTTCCCGGGATACCCTCGTCTCCGAAGATTACTACCTTTACACTATACAGGTCGTCCTTGTTGTCAAGATTATCAAAAGTAATATTCCCGTCCTGGTCCACAAATGCCTGGTTATCAGGATTGGATCTTAACACGATATCGACCGTCAGATCCTGGATAAAATCATTCAGTACATCTGCCCGGTCACTGATCACCTTTGCCTGTTCCAGGACCGCATCCGAACCGGTAGAAGACAGATCAAGCTGTTCGAGGTATGCCGTGTTCCTGGCTTCAACTATCTCGGTGGATGCAATATGGCCCTCCGCCGCCACGCTGAAAGCCGTTAACACATTCTTGCTGACTCTCAGGGCATAGATCATGAAGGTAATGGCAAGAAAGCATAACACGAAAATAAGTATGGTGAAATTCTGAACCTGGTTTTCCTTGTCCCTAAGGGCCTGGATCACCAGGATAGGGATGAATACAAATACCGTAACGATCCCGCTGAGGGTGATCATGAGACCGGCACCGGGCCAGTGCTGGATCTTGAACATGGCCCCGGCGATGAATATGATCCCCGCAATAAGCCCGAAAACATACATGGGCATATTGACTTTTTTGCCTTTTTCCCTGGTATCGCGGATCTTGACCATAACAAAAACCGGAAGGTATACGGCTCCCAGCAGGAAGAGGCTGAGCACAAGCAGTATACCCGCCCCATACAGGTGCTGGGTCTTGAAAACAGTACCCGTGATGAGCATGGCGGGGGCGATCATACCCAGGATGTACATAAACTTCTTCATGACTCTGTATTTTTGGTTGATAAGCAGCAGTGTTTCTTCCTGTATCTGTTGTATCCTGTCCCTGCCTCTCGATCTCCCGGTTGAGTCGCCGGATTTCTTTTTCGGTCAGTTCAGCCATGGATATTCATCCAGCCCAAATTCAGGCTGGGTTTGGGATTCAGGATCTGTCCCATAATGGTCACGAAGTCCATGAATTCCTGCACCTTTTCCTTGGCGGTCTTATTGCCTGATTCGGTCAGGCTGTAGTACTTGCGTACCCGCTTGCCAATGCTGACCTGCTCTGCCGTGATCAGGTGATCCGCCTCCAGTTTGTGAAGGGTAGGGTAAAGTGCACCCCAGGTGAGCTGTATTTTCCCTTTCGTGAGCCTTTCCACCTCCTGGGTAATCTCGTAACCATACATCCTACCCTTCTCCTCGAGAAGTTTCAGGACGATTGTCTTTAGCGTACCTTTTAGTAAATCATTAGAAACCATACAGCAAATATATATAATTATTTGATATATCCAAATCTTATATATTACTTTTTTATATATGCAGTAAATGAGGCCATGACCAGCCAGACGCAACTTCAAAGAATTTCAAGTACGGGATTATGCCCCCCTCTCAAGGTAAAGGACGTGAAGGTATTCTACGAAACCGTGTTTTTCCCAGAAGGAATAGCCGATCATGTTTTTGGCTGCCACCCTGAGTTCGATACGCCTGGCATCATGCGCATCGAACCATTCAAAAATGATATTCAGCATTTCTTCCCCAATCCCCTTGCGCCTGTAATCATCATGTATGGCCAGCTCAATGATTTCCCCGTATTTTGTCTCCGTAAATACCGGTGGATGGTTTTTAATGGCGGAGATGGAGAAGCCAATGACTTTCTCTTTATCGAGTGCCACAAGGGCATGCGTATCATCACCTGAAATGACTTCCCGGAAGTAATTCGAAAACTCTAGCTCGGCTCCCTCTCTCCTGGTAAAGAATGGGTCTTTAGCCTGGTGGAAATCCATAAAATCCTTCCATATTTCCACCACACCGGGGATATGCTGTTCCTCGGCCAGTTTAATTCTTACTTTCATGTATTTTCAGATCCAATCATTATACGCTGACCCGGTAAAATGGTTACCTGTCCATCCAGCCAGGCCGTCATGGGACCGTCAGAACCCGATCTGCCTGTCCTGGTTCTTCAGCGATGTTGTACTGTACCAGTCTACGTTCCTGGAAGTGTACATGATCAGTCCCACGGCAACAAACAGACCAATGCTGCCCAGCAACAATGCATAATCCTGGAGCTGGATCAGTATAAAAAGGAATACATAGAGCCCTGCCAGGCAAACGCCCAGGATCATGGTTAGCTTCATATGCCTGAATATGCTTGCCGCATAGGCCGAAATCAAACCGACAATGGCCACACTGGAGATCAGGTAGGACAGGTTGAACCCGATCTGTTCACCGAGGGAAAGCAAAAGCACATAAAAAATACTGATACTCAGTCCCACAAGAAGATACTGCACAGGATGTATCCTTCGCTTGTTCAGGATCTCTACAAAAAAGAAGATCATAAAGGTAAGCGCTATGAACATGATTGCATATTTGGCTGATCTCATGGTTTTCTGGTATTGATCCAACGGAAGGATCAGATGGCAGCCAAAGGCTGACGCCAAGGTCTGATATGCGGATCCCTTCCAGGACTGGGGATAATTCCGGTTCAGTTGTAAAACATTCCAGTCCGCTTCAAATCCCCCGTCAGTGACATCGCGCTTATCAGGCAGGAATGCCCCGTCAAACCTGGGATGCCCCCATGGAGAATGCATCCGGATGCTGGTGGTTTTTCCAACGGGAACAAAATAAAGGTGATCACTTCCATTCAAATTGATTTCAAACCGAAAATTAAATCGGTCCATTTCCTCCAGTGCAATTTTAACATGAAATCCTGAGTCGTTTATATCATTGGCAGGTATGCCGGGTTCCACCTCCAGTTCCTGCTGGTTCCATTGGAAGGGAAGGGCTTGCTGTATCCCCCTCATATCAGTAATGCCTACCTGGATAAAGGCATCATATGGCAGGACCGAGCCCCGCTCAATTTTGAGCTTATCAGTATCCGGGAAGTCAAAGGATCCGGATACCTTCAGGACGGAGTTGTAAACAACCGTCTTGTAGATCCCCCGGTAGCGGATCTCCGGCCTCACATCTGCATCAATTTCAAGTTCCCCGGGCAAAAAATGGGCGAAACGGATCTCCCGGTATTGTTTGTCATCTTGTTCTATGTAATGATAATAAGGGATTGACAGCACCGGTCCACTAACGGTCTGGCCACAGCCCCACTTCGAGCCGATCTCAGCAATGACATCCTTTTGTGTCTGCTCCCTTTCACTGATCAGGTTACGTATCATGGCTCCGGGTATCAGCATGATCAGGATCAGCATACCTATGATGATTAATTTAAAGGTGACGGATTGCCAGAAGGAAGGGCGTTTGGGGACAGGAACTTCCATGATGCAGGGTTTTCAAAGATTGGTTCTGGAACAAAACGCAGCATGCAATCCTTAAATTACTTTCATCCTGTTAAAAAACGTTCATCTGCCGGATCCCTCACTCATAACGGAGAGCGTCTCCGGGATTGGTAATCCCG
>LJUP01000305.1 GCA_001303955.1 Bacteroides sp. SM23_62
CCATTTACCTCCCACATACCATAGAGAAAACTTTATCAGCTGGAAACAGGATCACAAGGCGGAAATTGACAAAATCCGGGATTTGAGTAAAAAAACGACCCTCTGAGGAAGGCTTCTGCTGAACGATCTCGGAACCTGTTAGGTATTGTATCACTTATTAAGCGATATCCCCGATCTTTAATCAGAATCGAGGGCTAAAAATATCAACACTCGGAATTCTTAGCTACATGCTTTATAATTTTCTCCGTATTCACGTAATCCCTGGAACTAATAGTGATGAAGTACAGTCATTTCTGGAAGGGGGAGCCAGGTCCCTTCTGATACATGCAAATACATCACAATTTTCCTTAGTATAATATTGATTTCTGAATCCCACTAACAATGTGCCTATTTGGTTTTATTACCGTGTCAATGCTTCCAATTCGGCTAGTTTTTGCCTGGCTCTCATTGCTAAGGCATAAGTGGTATCAGCATTTTCCCAGATGCTATTGGCTCTTCTTATATACTCCAGGGCCTTGGCATGCTTTCCCCACTCAGCATATACAAGCCCGAATTCATACAGTTCTTCCGGCCAGAAGGGATGGAGGTCTATGATCTTCTGGAAATGCTCCTCGGCTTTTTTGTATTCCTTATTCATCCGATAACATCGGCCAATATGAAATCTCCAACTTGGGCTGATTGGGTATAATTCAATACTTTGTAAGTAATGCTGGATGGCAGCTTCATATTCTTCTTTTGTTTCATGGAGTTTTCCACGAGCCCATGATGACCAGGCACGACTTATTTCTATCTCCATTGCTTCACAATATGCCTCATATTTTTCAAGATATTCTTCAATTCCCTCTGCATGCTCCAACTCCAAATAAATATCAAGATAAGTCTGTAGAATCATTCCGTCAAAAGGTGAACCCAGGTTTTCGATTTCCCTTGCATACTGAAATGCAACATTGGTTTTACCTGCTACGATATATCTAACCAGTGAATAAGACCTGGTGCGTAAAATCTCGAACCGGGTGTCATATTTCTCCTTTTCCGCCAATCCAAGTTCCAAATAATCAATTGCCTTGTTAACCTGTCCACGAAGGAAATAATAATCCTGTAGACTTTTATATACTTTAACTTTTTCCTGGGGAGTATAAGATTTTTCAAGTATCTCTGCATAATCATTCAGTGCCGAATTAAATTCCCCCCTCTCAGTTTTATTTTTTGCCAGCAATAAAAGGATTGATATTTCATCCGGTTCGATCAGCATGGCTTTTTCATAAAATGATCTGGCCTGCTCATGCTTTCCGTAGTATGTGTATAAATTTCCAAGCTCTGTGAATGGTTTTGAATTATTTCGGAATTCATTCGCATAAAGTCGGTAATAATTAAGGGCCTCATTAAATTCTCCCTTATACTTATAGATTTGAGCGATGTCAAGCAGATGTTCATAACGAGCCGGATCAAGGTTGAGTATCTTTTTGTATTCGGCTACTGCTTCATCCCTTTGATTGCGCCACATGTATTCTTCAGCCAAATAGCCGTGGGCATTTACATCCTCGGGATAAAGTTCAATCCAGTTTTCAATTACTTTCCTGGCCAGGTCAGGGTCTTTTTTTACGAAGTAATAGTAGTACTGTTTTAATTCAAACTGCATCCTTTCTGGGAGCTTATAGAGATGCTTCATCAGGGCCTCCAGGGCTTGCATGCCCTCTTCGGTACTAGTATTATGTAGGTTAATTACAAAAACCTTCTCATAACCATAAGCAAAAGTTGTATCCACTTGTACGGATTGTTCAAGTAGGATCAATCCTTTCTCCCAGTTCTCATTGATGTAGCATTCGTTCATACCGCAATAGAAGGTTTTCAGGGCTTGAGAAGAGTTTGTCATGATCTCCGAGGCCGGCAGATCAACGGTGCTGTCAAGATGCTGAACAGGCAGTGACAATGCCTCCTTAACCCAGATCGATATCTCATCTACTATTTCAAGAATCTTATTACCTGTAAAATTTTTCTCTGCCAATGCTTTCGTAGTCCTGGTTTCGTGTAGAGTTACTATCACAGACAGCTGATCATCCAGCTGGAGAATAGACCCAGCGATAAAATATTCCATATATTGCTGTTCGGCGATCTTCTTTTTCAGAATTAGTGGTATACCAGCAGCATCAGGGAAACCCTCATCTCTGACAGCCTCATATAAATCATATATAGATTTGATATCAAGATACATGTCCTGTATGAGATCAAGTTTTATCATATCAGGAATGGCATGCATCATCCAGCCAAAGGTTGTATCTCCTGTTTCGTTATCCAATGAGAATATGGCGACCTTTTTCCGGAACTCACTTTTCGGGATCACTCTTTCAATCAGATGTCCTGTTTCATCGGTTAGGGAGACAGAGGTAGTGGTAGCTCCCAGGTCCCTTCCCCGGAATAAAAAAATCAATAAAAAAGCGGTAGCGACAAGATTGGTCGGGATCCCTATCTTCTCGACCCGGGTCCATTTATCCCGTCCGGGTTTACCATGGAAATATGCCAGAAGAAAAACAGTAGGGATGAGTGAAACAAGTGCAATCAAACAGAATTCTTCCAGATGAGGCGAGATAGTGTAATGACTCACCAACCATTGCACAAACTCAAAGATAATCCAGCTACCGGCAAGATATCCTCCCAGGATTTGAGGTACCCGCCTTGATAGGAGGTCTCTGAAAATGGATTGATGGGCCTGTAGTCCGGGGTTTTCGTTAGCTGGTGCCAATGGATCAGTATTCCTCTGGGTGGTATTTTCAGGGTTTGAATTTAAATCCATATCCATGGCTCAATTCATTTTACTATGAAATTAAAGATAAAAAAAAGGTTGTGAATTAGGACAGATATATAACTACTCAAGAAGATAAACAGCCAATTTGGCCATATTGGTTGTAAATTGAATTGTAAAATTAATTCTGCTGAGTAAAGACTAAGCAGAGATGTAATAAACCCTTAATTGGACTGGTGTTAAACCATATATAATATTAGGAGATTATGTCCGCTGGATTATTAAAGCTGCACAGGGGGCTTAATAACTCATTACAAACGGGTGCACTTTTTGTTATCCTGTATCAGATCAAAAAATGGAGGACTATTATAAGCTTTACACATGAAGAAATGTTCGGACTCCTTCGATGGTATTATATCAGTCAGTCCCTGATCTCCGGGAATCGTGATCGGATTTCCTTGTTTTTGGCATCACTGATATAGCAAGGGTTATAGGACTTTATTAGCTCATCGAGTTTTACACGGGTACGCATCTTCATGTCCTGTCGTCCCGAGGACACCCATTCCTCATAATGTGTACGGTCTGCCAGGTTAGTTTCATAAAATTCATCCAGCATATGCATAACAGTATGTTCCTGGGCTAAGAAATCCCCTCCCGGACCTACCTCTTCGATTAAATCAACGGCCAATGTCCCTGAATTGACTTCTATTCCCCTGAGAACACGTTCGCACATACCCAGGATCTCATTATCCATTAGCAGTTTTTCGTAGGATATGCTGAGATCCCCGTCAAACAGTCCGGCTGCATCGTGAATATAATTTGCACCTGCCATGCCTACGAGCAGATTACTAATGGCAGATTCCACACCCGCCTGGGTGTCTTCAGTTTTGGCATCGCTGTTTCCTGCTGTTGAATAAAATGGAAGTTCCAGCTTCTGCGCAATCTGGGCAGTGGCAGCATTGATCATACCACGCTCGACAGCACCCGTTACAATCCCCATGGTCCTTAAATTTGAAATCGAACCCACGCTCCCGGCAATGACCGGCGCGCCCTTTTTTACAGCTTGAACAAGGGTCACACCAGTAAGCGTTTCTGCGGTATGTACCAGCACGTTAGCTGCCAGGGTTATAGGTGATGTCGTACCACAAACAGGTTCTGTTGGTGTTACTACCGGCAATCCCTGTTCAGCAATAAAACAAGTAATATCCCCATATAACCGGTCAATTTTGAAGGGACTGATCACAAGTGTGATAAACGATACAAATGGCCTTGCCCGGAGTTCATGGAAGCCACCGGCCAATAAACCGGCCATCTCTACTACCTGTTGTGTGCCTTTCATACTATATATGCCACCCATAACATGTTTCGATGTATTACGCAGCGACCAGAAAAACCGGTTGATATCTATATGATCATTGTTCTTAATGTCATTTGGAAAAACATTTATGGTAAAGAGGTGAACATGCTCAAGTGCATCTGTAATGCGGGCATTGAGCTTTACATCTTCAAGCGTGGAAGGTCTTCTGTTTCCGGTTTCCAGATCCATAACAAATATAGCTGTTCCTCCCGTCCCGAAATAAACCCTGCTATCCTCAAGCACTACGTCATGTTCTGTTGAACGACCATGGAGAACCACCCTGGAGGGTGCCGACGCAATCGCATCTTCGACCAGACTCCTGGGAAGGCGGATAGTAAGGCCGTCCGCTGCGGCCTCCGCGCCTGCTTTTAACAGGTAGTTACGTGCTTTTTCACTGTATACGTGAATTCCGGATCGTTCCAGCAGACCAATCGCTTCGTTAATAATATACTGCTGATCTGAATCACTTAAAGGTTTGTAAAATCCACCCTTTAATCCACCTGTTGTATTCATGATAATTTCCTTTCATTTGTAAATCCAACCTTTGCAGAGGTGTCTGAAAAGTTCAGAAATGATTCTCTAGAATTCCTGATTATCAGTTAAATAATATGGATTAATCTGCAATCTGATCTATACCATTCAGGGAAGAATTTTTACTGGACTTCAGAGACTGTCTTATTTTAACCGGTTGATTCTTGATTAACTTAATAAATCAAATTTAGAAAAATTAATTGTTTCGAAAATCACCATATTGTGTAGTTTCAGCACCTCCCGGATTCCAGATAGAGTAAAAATCCCCCATCTGAGAAGGTGGATTTGAGACACCCCCATAGGGGGCTTTAAAAATCAAAACGATGTTGTTGTTCTTCCATAGGTTTCTCTTTATCACATCTTTGTCTATTCCAATTGTACTGACAAAGTAGCCACAAGCCCAGAAATGATTGTCCCAATATGGTTTTTGCTTCATCTTAGGGTAACCTTTAAAAAGCTTTATCGCCAGCTAACCTTTCAAGATCCCCATCAGTTCAGAAATAGACAGCTTCGGTGGTATCGACACAACAAAATGAATGTGGTCACTTTTCACACTCATTTCTTGAATCTCACATTTATATATAACATGGGACAGTTTCTTGTACTTACTCATGTTACTAATATGGGCACAGCCGAAATAACATTACCACCCACAAAGGAGGTGGATTTCTAATAGGAACTAAAAATCAAGGATTAGCCAATTAATATTCGCAATGGCTATGAATTGGATTCCGATGCATGAACTGGCTTTGTCGGATCCCTAATATGTCCATTGATACTCATATCAATGATTCATAGATCGTCAATGTAAGGACTTAAAAAGAATGATATTAAGCCCTAACTTGTTCGTAAAATACGTATTATATTAATAAAAATCTCCATCATTCCTTGGTTTGGTGGATTTTTTTGTGTTATATTTGTAATACGTATATACGTATTTATTATGAAAGCCAAAAATTCTCCCCATCCGGAATGGGCGCTGGCCCATAAAAAACCAGGCACGGAGCTTAGATGTATCAATGGAAAGTATTATCTCTATGATTACAAGACCGTGTATGATAAGAAGAGGAAGGGCCCCAGGAAGGTTACTGGCCCGATTCTGGGATCCATTACCGAGGAAGACGGGTTCATACCTTCTGAAAAGCGAAGCCTGGAGAAAGTCGCTTCTGGTAAGGTAATCGGCAAGATCCAATGCAAAGAGTACGGGGTCACCCGGTTGATTCTTTCACGCTTTGAGGAGTTCACTTCTTCCCTGAAAGATGTTTTTGCGGATGATTGGAAGGAACTATTGGCTATTGCTTACTGCAGATTTGTTTACCGCTGCCCCTTAAAAAGTATTCCATTTCGCCTGGCAGCAAGTTATCTTCCCGAGACACTTGGATTAAAACCCTTCAGTGAAAAGCGGGCATCGGGGGTGCTCAATAGGATCGGAGGGCAACGGGACAGGATGTTAACCTACATGCGGTCATTTATCCGAGAAGGTGAGTACGTACTGATGGACACAACCGATATATTCAGTAATTCTAAGAATATATCATTGGCCAGGCCTGGATACAGCCACGATCTTCAATACGGTCCCCAGTTTAACCTGATGTATATCTATTCGGCCAACAGCCGCATGCCGGTATATTATCGGTTGCTTCCCGGCAACATCAGGGATGTCAAAGCCTTCAAAAACTGCATGATCGAATCCGGGTTGGAAAACGCCATCGTTGTCGCCGACAAAGGGTTTTACAGCGCTTCTAACGTATCCTTGTTGCAAGAAGGGCAGATACAGTTTATTCTTCCGTTAAAAAGAGATAGTTCCTTGATTGATTACAGTGATCTGGTGAAAAATGAATTCAAAACGGGAGATAGTTATTTCGATCATGAGAAAAGGGTTATATGGCATAAAACGTTCCCGGCAGAAAGCGATCTTCATCTTTACCTGTTTCTGGATGAACAGCTCAAGGTACGGGAAGATACTGATTACTTAACCCGGGTTAAAACACATCCTGAAAAATACAATATCGAGACCTACCATAAGATAAAAGACCGTTTTGGTACCATCGCATTGCTATCGAGCTTAAATGTGCCGGCAGATAACATCTATCAAACCTATAAAAGCAGAATTGATATAGAGGTAATGTTTGACGGTATGAAGAACGTGTTAGAAGCAGATCACACGTATATGCAGAATGAGCAGACCCTGCAAGGATGGATGTTTATCAATCACATTACCCTTCAATGGTACCAGTATCTTTATATCGAACTGAAGGAACGAGAGCTGATAAAGAAAATATCCGTAAACGACCTGATTCA
>LJUP01000306.1 GCA_001303955.1 Bacteroides sp. SM23_62
CCAGATCATTCATGTCTTCAATGGCATTTTCAGGATCACCGGCATTGATACAGGGTACTGCCTGAAAGGTGCGTGCTGTTAAATGTATATGCTCTCCCAGGTCGTATGGACTGCCATACCTGGTTTGTGGCATGTCACCGGGGGGGATTCCCCATTTTGCGTATCCCAGTAAAATCCTGTCATAGGGTTGGGTCATGTGATACATGTCCTCTATTTCACAATCGCGTAACCAGACCTCAAGCAAATCATCGGCATTGATACGATCCTGTTTCTCCATAATGGCCGTACACATAAGCTTGTGACGTTCACCACCATCTTCAGTGGAGCCTGCAGGATGCGACCATGTGTCGCCGTAATGCACATAAGGGATGAACTCATCAACCAGGCCGAACGTTTCTTCGAGTTGCTTTTGAGGCCAGTTATACTCAGTGGCTGCGCCCATTGCACAACCTGCCCTGAACCCAAGCAAAGCCCCATAAATTCGGTCGTAAACAATGCTGCGCGAAGGTTCATCATCATCGTTTCTTATGGTGTAGTAATGTGAGTCGGTTGTTCCAATGTTCGCGTTCCTGGTTTTGCCTAATCTTATTACCACTGTTTCATCGTCTTCAGCTTCATTATCATCAATAATCTGCAGGTTGATTGAAGCTTCCATTTCGCCAGCCGGAATCACAAGTGTGCCGGGTTCAAGCAGAAAATCCTTCCCGTTTTCTGCCAGGACCCCCTGCACGGTGTAATCTAACGCTATTTCTTCACTGTAAGCCTTAGACAGTACAATTTTCAGTGCTACGCTTTCTTTTGATTCATCATCAGTGGATGAAGGATCAATAAACTCGATATCCGGAAGCTGTTCATCCAGAATGGTTACCGTTACGCTCCTATGCTGTGGTTCAACTGTATAATCCGGGCTTTCGAGTAATTCAATGCGAAGCGTTTCATCACCCTCAAGTATACCGTCCTGGGTGGGCAGAATGCCAATTTTCACCATTTTATCCATTTGCCATGAGCTTGAAATGGCCCTGTAATCAATTCCATTGGTAGCAGTTCCATCGGTTAAAATATGGACTACCAAACCGGGAACAGGATCTCCAACCTGAACAATCCTTACTTCTGCATGATCCCTGCCTTCTTTTGCTTTATCGTCCCATTCAACAATGGCAACTGTAGGTTTTTGGGCAACAAGGCCTGAGCTAAAAAATATTATTGATAATATGGCAGGGATGAGTAGCCGGTATCTCCTCAAGATTTGCTGTTGAGGTATGTGGGACTCTGTCAATCCTGACACATGAAGGGATGGTATTGCTTTCATATCAATGTATTTTAAATCTGTTTGCAGTAACATCGAGACCGAAGGATTTGTATTTTTTCTAAGAAAGGTTATGTATTTCCTCTATTATGATTTGATAATTCCGCAGGGTTGGTTCTGATATATCCCTGCTACATGGACTTGAAGAAGGCATTAAGACAAAACCCCGGCCTGCACCCTCTGTTCCAGCCTTGATTGAACTCCTGACAACCTCCCGGAACATATCTGAAGGCATATTTTCTATATCAGATATTTCCAGGTTGCCAAACAGTACCATCTGGTTTCCATACTTTTGTCTCACATATCCGAGTTCCACATCTCCCTGCGGTGGCGGTTCAATAGGATCGATGGCATCGGCCTTCATCTCTGCAATGTAATCCAGAATACCTTTTATATTTCCATGGGAATGTATTCTCACAAATCCTTCGTAGCGATGTATCATTTCTACCATAGGATTATCATACCTAACCACGTATTCGTTAAATAAATGAGGTGGCAGGAATGGTTCAGAAGCAAACTCCGGACCATATATGCGCCATAATCTGCCAGGAAATTCCCTGGCTACTATTTCAGTTCGTTTATGTAAATAGCGAGCGTGTTTTTCAAGAAGCTTTTGAAATAAGGCTTGTTAGAGGATCCTCCGTATCTACCATTAAAATCCCTCTGTCCCCAAGTTCTTTTTCCTGTTTGAGCAATGGTTCAACATCAATTTCTTCCTCGAACACCTCATCCGGAAGCTGAAGAAATGTCTTGACATCGTCGATATCTTTCAGCAGCGGCTCAATGGTCCACACTGTATCAATATCCTTATTGCGCCTGTTAAGGCTTGTTAATTTTCTTTTACCGATATTGTAAGTGCTCTTACAGGACTTGCCATGCGGATGATATCGGTATGATTGTCTGCAAGCTGCAATAAAGGCTTCCACGATGGGGAGTTATAAACATTAAATTTATCCGGATCATCGGGATCAATATTAAAGCCTCCGATCTCGTAAAAACTCACAGCAGGCCTGTCAACCTTGTCGCCTTTTAACGTGGCTATTAATCTTTCCCTTGGCGTCATATTTATTTACAATATAATTAATTGTCGGTCATCACAGGTTTATTCTCCTCTTTAAAATAAAGATAGGAGAAACAATTTAATTCGTCCGTCTATAATGTCAATGATCATTTAGGGTTGGACAATCTCAAATGCTGTAAATGCTGGTTCAGTCATTGGCCATTGTTAAGCTTTGGGGGAGATATGGCTTCTGTTCCGTACCAGGCTTGAAACATAATAAAGAGGCAAAAAAACCAGTTTTTGGTCTGGAAGCTTTGCATAATTTGTTCCTGAGAAAACAAAGCCCTGGGAACAATTGGGGTAGGTTTTCAGCAATAAATGGAGGCTTTTTAATCTTCCGGCAACCCCGCTCTTAACTTCCAAAGGGAGGATATCGTTATTCAAAGCTATGATATAGTCTACTTCTGCCGTACTGCTCTTTGCTTCTCGGGACCAGAAATAAACCTCCCTGTCAAGAGCTGCTATTAGTTCCTGTCCGACAAATTGTTCTGCCAGTGCCCCCCTGTAAATAGATAGGAGATCCGATTGGGAATACTCAGTATTTACCGCCAGACCACAAAGATTTTGCATTAAACCTATATCAATCAAGAGGGCTTTAAATGTTCGTTCTGAAGCTGTCGCAACCAGAGGGAGCCCTGCAGGAGATACTGAACGTACTTTACTGAGGAACCTTGCCTGGCAGAGCAGATCGAATGCTTTTTTTATGGTTGGATTAGAAAAGTCTTCTGTAAGCCTCGCATATTTTATCTTTTGTCCTACCGATTTTGCGGTGGAAACCACGACGGCATTTATGCATTGTTTGTCCGAATACTTGGCATATTTTGGAAAATCAAGCCGGAACGTATTAATAAGGTTGGTTTGAATTTCAAGCACCTGATGCAAACTACCAGTTTGAGTGTATTTTAGAACACATTCAGGCATTCCTCCAATAAAAAAATATTTTCTTAGTTGATCCAGGAGAAATTGGTGTACTGCTTCTGTTAATTCTTTGGCCGGAGAAAGAATTATATCCGATGCTTGTTTATTTCCTGTTGCGTCAAGGAATTCTGCAAATGTCATGGGATACATGTTCAGCAACTGAATTCGCCCTACCGGGAAACTGACATCCTTTAATGCAAACTCAAGCAGTGATCCTGCAGCTATTACATGAAGATCTGGAATTTGCTCGTAAAAATAACGAAGAGACATGATGGCTCGCGGACTGGTTTGTATCTCATCAAAAAAAAGCAAATCCTTACCAATGTTTATACCACTGCCAAGCATCACTTCCAGATCTGAAATAATCCTCTTAGCGTCCAAGTTCCTTTCAAATACCTGAATCCATTCCGGATGTTTTTCGAAGTCGAGAAGATGGATATTCCCTTGAAAGTATTTTTGTCCAAATTCCATAACCGAGTAGGATTTTCCTACTTGCCGGGCTCCCCTGATTATCAATGGTTTTCGGTCCGGATGACCTTTCCATTTAATGAGTTTCTGCGTAATATCTCGATTCATATGTATAAAAATACAAGGTAAAAATACAAATATAACTTTAAAAATACAAGGTAAAATAGAATGTCTTACAATATAAACACAAGGATTCTAATGAAGTATTGATCAAGCAATAATTTGAAGAGCTTAAATATGATCTACAGAATAAAAGGTAGTTTTACTTTTTTTGTAGCTCGATTTTTGCCAATTCGACACTGTTCCATTGATCATGGACGGGACGAATTTCAAGGATCAAATCACCGGTATCTGAAATTTCCATTCCACCAAGGCCTATATTCCTGAATTCACCCTGAGTTGGCTGAATTTCAGCTTCCAGCATGTTTGCCCCAATTTTGATGATCATACTGGCTGGTTCATCCGATCTGACAATGGCTTCAATATCATAGTTTCCGGGAGAAGTCGAATTGAACATCCACTCCAGCCTTGTCCGGTGATCGGTCCAGTTTGTGATCACTGCCTTGTCTCCGGTCCCGCTAAGGATAGCATGTGTCCCATAACCCGGATTGTGGATATCGGCAAAAGCGGCGGGAAGCAAAATCCTCCCATCCTTCAGGTTTGGCATGTTACTGGTAACCTCGGGCATCCCCCGTGTTTCAAGAGCAATCACGGTGTTAACAGCGTCTGGCATTTCACCCGGGAGATCAATCAGCAAATCTCCCTTATCAGACTTGTATGGCAACTTTTGCTTCTTATCCATCAGCAGGTAAGCCTTCCTGATGTGTGCCTGCAATCCAGGCACCCTCAAAATCTGGTCATCCGGCCAGTCGAAAACATGGAGGTAAAGCGTCGTTCCCTTATTTGTTTTTCGCTGGGTACATCTGCCCCAGGGTAGTTTGAAAAATGGACTGGCATCCGTATCGCAGATCGACTCATTGTTTACAGCCATCCATTTTCCTATTTCCTTCAGGCGTGCCACACTGGGTTCCGGGATCAATCCTTCAGCCGTGGGTCCGACATTCAGCAGCAGGTTGCCTCCTTTACTGGCAATGTCCACTAGCATCCTGATCAGCGTTTCGGATGATTTCCAGTTGTCATCATAGTGCTTGTATCCCCAGCTGGTGTTCATGGTCATGCATACTTCCCAGTCATAATCAAGACCGGTGGGTGGTACACGCTGTTCGGGTGTGGTGAAATCACCGGGCCATGGCCGGTAAAGCCGGTTGTTGGTCAGCATCTGAGGGTATTGATCGGCCACATCCTTCAACATTTGTGCAGCCTCTTCGGTCATGCCACGGGGCGTATCCCACCACAGGATATCCAGTCCCCCGTAATTCTCCAGAATCTCCCTCACCTGGGGAACCGCTTTGCCCTCTATGTAATTCATCAATGGTTCCCGCACCAGGTCCGGATCCCAATGCGGTTCACCCTGTTCTATATTGTAATATGTGCCACCCGGTTCATGCCAGTCCTGTGCCTGGGAATAATAGAAGCCCAGCCGCATATCATATTTTTCACAGGCCTCTGCCAGCTCTTTCAATGGATCGCGCTTGAAGGGTGTGGCATCAACAATGTTGTATTTGCTGGCTTTGGAATGGAACATGGCAAATCCGTCATGGTGTTTGGAAGTGATTACGATGTATTTCATTCCGGCCTCTTTTGCCAGTCTCACCCACTCTTCAGCATTGTACTTTACAGGGTTGAAAATTTCGGCCAGTTTTTCATATTCCTTTACGGGGATTTCGGCCCTTGCCATGATCCACTCGCTGATCCCGGCAATTTGTTCACCCTGCCATTCCCCTGCAGGGATGGCATACAATCCCCAGTGGATGAATAATCCGAAACGGGCATCACGCCACCATTCCATACGTTCATCCTGAGAGGCCATGTCCTTTTCTTTTTTTGATTGCGGTTCAGGTGTACATGAGAAAATAAAAACTATTGAGCCCACTGCAATAATAATTTTATACATAGCTATAGATTTTGGTTATACCGCATGCTTCAATTTAAGGATTTTAATCTGTTTTTGTATTTCTTTGAGAATAGTTCCAGGTATCAATGAATCGGATACAGAAAACCGAACTTTTCTAGAAATGCATCGGATCCTTTAAGTATTTCCTCGTCGAAATACGTTGCATAGACATCATTTCCTTCCCCCAGATAATGTTTGCGTCCCTCATAGGATATCAATTCAAAGTGATTATCCTGAAGGATTGTTTTTTCCTTGAAATTATGAACAACCCAGAATGGTACAGTGCAATCTTCCTTTCCGTGAAATGCAATGGTTGGGGGAAGGCCGGCTTTTATGTTATGCTGGGGAGAAATGGACCAGATCTCGTTTCTTCGGTTTCCCAGCAACATGTCAACCCATGCTTCCACGGTGTTCACACTGCTTGAATAGAGCAGGATGGCATTGGGGACAGGACTGATATCCATGTTGTCAGATGCCTCGTTAACATCATCAATCATGGCTGTGGACAATGCCAGTTGTCCCCCTGCAGATTGTCCTCCTGCAATGATTTTGTCAGGATCAATTTTGAATGATGCTGCATTTTCCCTGAGCCATCTCAAGGCAGATCTTGCATCCTTCACACTTTCAACAGGCGTTATTTCCGGGTGAGGCACAATACTGTCTTCAGTGATCGAAAGACGGTATTGAAAAGAAAATGTAACAAAACCTTTCTTGGCGAACCGCCTGCAAGCACCATGAAATTCAGAAGGACTTCCATATGCCCAACCTCCTCCATGAAAGAAGGCAATGGCTGGATTCAGCTGTTTTTGTTCTGTTTCTGCAGTGTAAAAAACATCTGCCTTCAGCTGTATTCCATCAATGGATTTATATATTTTTTCTTCCTGGATAACTGTCTGGTCCTGAGCGCTGATGTTTAAAATGAATAACAGGCTGGTGGCAAAAAAAAATGGACGTGGATTCATGGTCTTTTATTTAAGTGAACATTTGTAAGGATTGCGCCGGGATTTATCCTAACCGTGCGTAAAACCAGGTCTCTTCAGGGCCTGGATATAAGCACAAAACTACTGTTTTTCGATGTATTCTTCAACAATATCGGGAGGTGCTCCCCCGCAGGAAGCAATAAAATAGCTTGGGGACCATAGACCACCTTTCCAGTAGTACTGTTCCAGTTCCGGGAATTCTTTTCGTAAAAGCCTTGAAGAAACTCCTTTTAAAATGTTGACAAGTTTCGATGGAGTTGTATGTGGCTGGGGTTCCACCAAGAGGTGCACGTGATCATTCTCACCGTTGCATTCCAGGAGCCTGCAGCCAAAATCTTCACACACCCTGTGGAAATGATATTTCAGTCTTTCCATCATTAATGTATTGAACACATTCTTGCGGTACTTGGTTACAAAGACCAAATGCAGGTGAAGTGAAAAAACGACATGTCTTTTCGTCCTTAAATCTTGCATAATTGCTATATTTTTAGTAAATTGAAGTATATGCCAAAGATACGAAAAGCATACAAATTCAGGTTAAAGACCAATAAAGAGATCGAAGAGAAACTAACCCGTTTCTGTGATTGTGCCCGTTTTGTCTGGAACAAGTCCCTGGCCATGAACCTTGAGCGCCTGGAGAAGGGACAGGGCATCATCTGGTACCAGGAGCTGGCTTTCTGGTTGAGGCGGATTCGAGGTATACCTCGCAGATATGCTCCAGTTGCGGGCATGTGGCCAAAGAGAGCAGGCGATCACAGGAGATTTTCAAGTGCCTGGTTTGTGGTCATGAAGAAAATGCCGATATTAACGCTGCGAAGAATATTTTAACCGTCGGGCAGACGGGGATGGCCTGTCGAGCGAACCGCAAAAGCGGTCGGCAACAGGAATCTGCAGAAAACCGTGAGGGATTACTGACCGTGGTTTATTAAAGCCATTGGAATCTCCTTCATTTATGGAGGAGAGGATGTCAATCACAGAGATTGTTCTTTAATAATTTTGCCTGTGATGAAATAACTTAAAACACCATCTTATGAAAAAATCAATGTTTATGGTCTTTATGGTTTTGTCCATTGCTGTATATGCCCAGGAAGGAATGCCGGATGTTTATTCTGTAACATCCCAATTCGAGCGGATAGAGATCGTTAGAATGAAACCCGGTACCGATATGCTGGAAGGTCTGGAAAAATTTGTAAAGGAGGAAAATATCAAAAATGCTGTTATCCTGACCGGCATCGGCTCGGTAACGGATTATCATTTCCATGTGGTAAGCGATAAGAATTTACCGCCGGCTGAAGAATTCCCCAAAGCTTCCGTTGCCATGGATCTGATTGCTGTGCAGGGATATATTCTGAACAGGAGGATCCACGCACACATCACACTCTCTGATGAAAACAGTGTGATTGGCGGACATCTGGAACCGGGGACCAAAGCACTTACTTTTTTTATTCTGACCATTGGTATATTGCCTGATGCTCTGGAAATTGAGCATCTTGATAACTACAAATTATAACCATGGCCTTGCCTACTGATATGAAAGGCCATGATTCAAAGAAATTGACATTTTGGGGAACATCGCCGATCATATTTGCCTTGACAATTTTGTTTGCCATTCCAATAGCAATCGTTAATTATTATTACAAACCTATTTTCAAAATTGGTATTGTTCCATATAAAGTTTTGATAATAATAGCATTCCTGTTATTGGTTACCGGAATTCCTTTATACCTGAAAACCTTAATGGTCCTGAAAGCGGCTCACAAGAAACAAGAATTAATAACGAATGGTGTTTTTTCCATTTGCAGAAATCCTCTCTTTGCAGTGGTAATATTTCTGCTACTTCCTGGCATATTGTTACTGTTTAATTCCTGGTTATTGCTGACTATTCCATGTTTTATGTTTCTCATGTTTAAAATCTTCATCATTAGGGAGGAACATCTTATGGCGAATGAATTTGGACAGGAGTATATCGATTACAAGAACAGTACATCAACCATATTTCCCAAAATATGGAAATACAAAAAACGCAATATGCCACCTCTGTTAATAAGACTCAGGCATTTGCTGGGAGCAGGGCCACATCTGATCCTATTGGTTCTTCTCATTGAGG
>LJUP01000307.1 GCA_001303955.1 Bacteroides sp. SM23_62
ATCAGCGGGTAAACACCGATCCTGGTATACGGGCCAACCGATAATGCCAGATTGCCGCCCAGATAAACCCGTTGAAAACTGGGTTTTTGTTTTTCAGGCTCTGGTTTTTGCTGTTGTTCCTGTTGCGTTGTATCAATTTGTGTTATATCCTGCGCGAATGTTAAACTTGCCGTAATTACACAGATTAGTAAAACGCTGAATATTGATTTCATTTAATTCTCTTTAGCATTGGTTTCTGGATATCAAAAACTTGAATATATCAAATTAATTGAATAATATATATCTTGGGGCCAATTCAAACCACTGCTATCATGGCTAGCGAAAACTCCACAAACAGAAAACCAACTGATACAATCCTTGCCACCGCTGTTGATTTAATTGTAAAGATCGGGGTGTTACTGGTACTTATTTTCTTTTGTATAAACATCCTCTCACCTTTTGTGAACATTTTACTCTGGGCCATGATCATTGCCATCATCGTATTTCCGCTGTATGAGAAACTTGGGGGTTATTTTGGAAAGAGAAAAAAAATGGCCTCGCTGATTATCACCATCCTGGCCCTGGCCATTCTGCTGGTGCCGAGTTACTGGCTGCTCAGCTCACTGGTAGACGGACTGGCACAGCTGGGAGCGGATATCAGTGACGGGAGTTTTGAGATTCCCCCGCCTTCCCAGCAGGTCTCTGAGTGGCCCCTTATAGGTAACTGGCTATATACAAACTGGCTGGCAGCTTCTGAAAACCTGGGAGAAGCCATACAAGAGTACCTGCCGCAAATCACAACGATTTCTGAGAAGCTCCTGGGGGCCTTGGCCGGGACCGGGCTCGGGATACTGCAGTTTGCCCTCTCCACCATTATTGCCGGGGTTCTATTGACCCATTCCGGTGATGCTGCCAGGTCAGGAAGGAAATTTTTTACGCGTCTGGCCGGAGAACGCGGAGAAGAATTTGCCGAGGTATCTGAACGCACAGTGCGAGGTGTGGCTACCGGTGTGATCGGTGTCGCCTTCATTCAATCCATCCTGATCGGCTTTGCCATGCTTGTTGTAGGAGTCCCCCTGGCAGGGGTCTGGATCGTCATCACCCTGATCCTTGCCATCGCACAGCTACCCATGTTAATTGTCACCATTCCGATGATCATCTGGCTGTTTGCCTTCAAGGAGCCCCTGCCGGCTGTATTGTGGAGCATCTACCTGCTGGCGGCCGGTGTTTCTGACAATATCCTGAAACCCATCCTGATGGGAAAAGGGGCTACCGTTCCCATGCTGGTGATTTTTCTGGGGGCCATCGGCGGGTTCATTGTGTATGGTTTCCTGGGCCTTTTCCTCGGGGCCATCATACTTTCTCTCGGGTACAAGCTCTACCTGACCTGGCTGAATGAATGAAGATTTAATTATATTTGCATCCTGTCTACCAATTTGGTATCGAGATCACTGCAACCTCAATTAAATACGATCATCCATGTTGAAAAGCCATTATCTGTGGTTGGTAAAACTCATGCTTGTTTTACCAGTCCTGTCCGTTACATCCTGTAAGGAAAAAATCAAGCAGGCGCAACCTCCTCCTGAGATCCAGGTACATGAAGTCAATGCATACGACATTCCCTTCGTCATGGAATTTGTAGGACAGACCTATGGATTATACGACATTGCCATCAGGGCAAGGGTGGAGGGATTCCTGGAAGGAGTCCATTTCAAAGAAGGATCCATGGTCAGCAAGGGCCAGTTGCTCTACACCATAGACCCTTTGCCTTTTGAGGCGAAGGTCGCCGAACAGGAAAGCAGGCTTGCCCAGGCCAAGACGGCAAAGGTCAAGATGAAGAGTGACCTGGACCGGATCCGGCCGCTGGCAGAGATCAATGCAGTAAGCCAGCGGGACCTGGATGCAGCTGTGGCAGGTTACGAGGCAGCCATTGCCGAAGTGGAGGCCGCGGAGGCTTCATTACATGCTGCCAATATCGAACTGGGCTATACCAGGATCTATTCACCCATTGACGGGATCATCGGGATCACCCAGGCCAAACCGGGTGATTTCGTGGGCAGGGAACCCAACCCGGTGGTTTTGAATGGTGTTTCCCAGACAGATGTGATCCTGGTCCGTTTTTCCCTGACAGAAGCCCAATACCTGAATATCCAGGAACGCGATGCCAGCAGGACTTCAGAGGGACAGGCCTCCGGGGCAGCAATGACCCTCAAGCTTCTCATGGCCGGTGGTTATGAGCATGAACAGACGGGTACCCTGGATTTTGCCGACCGGAGCGTCAATGCCACTACGGGAACCCTTTTGTTGCAGGCATCTTTCGATAATCCCAGGCGGATCGTACGGCCGGGCCAGTTTGCCCGGGTCAGGGCCATCTTCGACCTGGAGGAAGACGGAATCATGATCCCCCAGCGCTGTGTTACAGAATTACAGGGAAGGTTCCTGGTGAACCTGGTAGGTGAGGACAATGTCATTGAATCACGAGAGGTTAGGCTCGCCTTCAGATACGGGAACATGTGGGTGGTTGAGAGCGGTCTGGAAAAGGGGGACAGGATCGTACTCGAGGGACTGCAGATTGCCCGGGAAGGGGTCACGATCAACCCGGTGCCCACTGAATTCGAGATCATCCACGAGAAAATCTAGCGTATGGAAGGAGGTAACTTTTTTGTACGAAGGCCCATTGTGGCCATGGTCATCGCCATCGTGATCGTTATTGTGGGGATTGTTTCCCTGCTTGGATTACCGATGGAGCAGTATCCGGACATTACACCACCGGTGGTACAGGTTAAGGCAAACTACACAGGGGCCAATGCCATTAACGTGGAGCAATCCGTGGCCACTCCCGTGGAACAGGAAATGAACGGGGTGGAGAACATGATCTACATGAAATCCATCAATTCCAATGATGGGATCATGAATCTCCAGATCTCCTTTGAGGTGGGAGCCGATCCTGATATGAGCACCGTCTTTGCGCAGAACAGGGTTTCTGCAGCCACTGCCAAACTCCCGGAAGATGTCAAAAAATTCGGGGTCACCACGAAAAAGACCCTTCCCAATATCATGTTGCTCGTGACCATCACCTCGGATGGACGCTATGACCAGGATTTCCTTGGGAATTACGCCCTGATCAACATCAAGGATGTACTGGCCAGGATCAAAGGGATCGGGGACGTGAATGTACTGGGTGCCAGTGACTATTCCATGCGGATATGGGTAAAGCCCGACCGCCTGGCCCACCTGGGTATCACCATAGGGGATATCCGGAAGGCCATCTCAGAGCAGAACATCATTGTCCCGGGCGGAAAGTTCGGGGCCGAACCTGCGCCTGCAGGGACAGAATTCACCTACACCGTGAGGATGCCCGATCGCCTGCAGACACCGGAGGAATTCGGGAATATCATTGTCCGGACCAATGCCGATGGATCCCAGGTACGTATCTCAGACATTGCTACCGTGGAGCTGGGGGTGGAAACGTACCTGGCCTATACCCGTCTGGACAGGGAAGAATGTGCTATCATCGCCCTCTACCAGATGCCGGGGTCCAATGCCGTGGAATTACAGCAGCAGGTGCTGGCCACCATGGCGGAATTGAAGGCAAACTTCCCCGAGGGCATAGATTATACCGTCTCTCTGGATACCACCAAGCCCATTACGGCAGGGATCAAGGAAATTGTTACCACGCTGCTGATCGCCATAGTCCTGGTGGTCCTGGTGGTATTTATCTTCATCCAGGATTTCCGTGCCACCCTTATCCCCACCCTGGCCATCCCGGTATCCCTCGTGGGGGCCTTTGTGCTATTCCCCATGCTGGGTTTCACGGTCAATACCCTCTCCCTTTTGGGATTGGTACTTGCGATCGGGATTGTGGTGGACGATGCCATTGTGGTAGTGGAGGCGGTGCAGGTCAAGATCGAGGAAGGTTTGAGTCCCAGACAGGCCACCATAGCCGCCATGAAGGAAGTGACCGCCCCGGTCATCGCCACCACCCTTGTCCTGGTGGCAGTATTCGTCCCCGTGGCCAGCATGGGTGGCATCACCGGCAGGTTATACCAGCAATTTGCCATTACCATCGCCGTATCGGTGCTGTTTTCCTCCCTGAACGCCCTGACCCTGAGTCCCGCCTTATGCTCCCTGATCCTGCGCAAAGCAGAGCCATCCAGGGGACTCCTGGGAAGGTTTTTTACCGGTTTCAACCATACGTTTGACCGTGCTTCCGTGGGCTACCTGAAATTTACCAATGTGGTGGTCCGGAAGATACAGCGGAGCGTCATTTTTATCCTGGTAATCAGCGGGAGTATACTGCTGGTAAGCAAGTTCATCCCCGGGGGATTCATACCTGAGGAGGACATGGGATATTTCATGGTAAACATTCAGTTGCCGGATGCGGCATCCATCCAGCGCAGTGACGTCATCGCCCGGCAAGTGGAAGACATCCTTTTTGCCCATGAGGAGGATATAAAGTATGTCACCACCGCTACCGGTTTCAGCCTGCTGTCTAATTCCATGGCCCCCAACGGGGGTTTCCTGTTTGTCACCACGACCGACTGGAATGAGCGGGACAAAACCGTGACCGAAATCGTCCAGGATCTCAACCGGGAATTCCGGCAGAATATCAGGGGCGCAGCCGTCTTTGCCTTTGGTCCCCCAGCCATCCCCGGACTGGGGAACGGGTCCGGTTTTACCATGATGTTGCAGGACCGGCTCGGGAATACCCCGGCCTATCTGTCGGCCGAAGCGAATAAATTCATGGCAGCGGCCCAGCAGCGCCCGGAGATAGGATCCATCTTTACCACCTACCGCTCAAACGTACCCCAGCGTTCCCTGGACATTGATATTGACAAGGCCCTTAAGATGGGCGTGCCGCTGAATGACCTGTATACCACGATTGGTGCCTTCCTGGGAGGGTCCTATGTCAGTGATTTTAACCGCTTTGGACGATTATACAAAGCCTTTATCCAGGCCGAACCGGAATACCGCCTGAGTGCGGACAAGATGAACCTTTTCTTTGTCAGGAACAGCAAAGGTGAGAATGTACCCCTGGCCACCCTGGTCACTGTCAGGGAGGCCAGCGGTCCCGATTATACGGTTCGCTTTAACCTGCTCCGTTCAGTTGAGCTAACAGGGCAGCCGGCCCCGGGTTATTCTTCGGCGAATGCACTCGATGCACTGGAAGAAGTTGCGGCCGAGGTGCTCCCCGCGGGTGTGGGATATGCCTGGGCCAATATGTCCTACCAGGAAAAAATGGCCGGCGGGGCAGGGAGCATCGTATTCGTGTTTGCCCTGGTCTTTGTATTCCTGATCCTGGCGGCACAGTACGAGAGCTGGTCCCTTCCCTTCAGCATCCTGCTGGGCACCCCTTTCGCCATATTCGGGGCCATGCTGTTCATAGCCATCTTCAGGATCTTCAGCAGCAGCTTTGAGAACAATGTCTTCATGCAGATCTCACTGGTCATGCTCATCGCCATGGCCGCTAAAAATGCCATCCTGATCGTGGAGTTTGCCAACCTGGAATTTGAAAAGGGACTGAATCTCTTCGACGCGGCCATGAAAGCAGCCAAACTGCGTTTCAGGCCCATCCTGATGACCGCCTTTTCTTTTATCCTGGGGATCTTTCCCCTGATCGTTGCCTCGGGAGCAGGCGCAGAAGCCAGGAAGGTCATGGGGGTGGCCCTGCTGGGAGGGATGCTGATTGCCACTATACTGGGGGTTTTTTTCTACCCGATGCTGTTTGTCTTTATCGGGAAGATAGCCCGGTATGAGCAGAAACGCGAAAAAAAAACTGGCCCTGGAACAATCATCTAATAACCCTGAATCATGATGCGATATACTGCCATAATCTCAGTCCTCGCCATACTCATCGCCGGCGGATGCAAGGTAGGGCCCAACTATGAAGCCCCGGTCATAGAAACCTCTTCAAGCTTTATGTATGACAGCCTGATGGGCGACAGTACCATCAACATTGCCTGGTGGGAAATGTTTGATGACGATCAGCTTGCTACCCTGATCAGGACTGCCCTGTTGAATAACCGCAATGTGCTCCAAGCCGCCTCCCGGGTGGAAGAAGCCAAGACCTACCTGGGTTATAACCAGGCGGATCTCTGGCCCGCACTGAATTATAACGGAAGCGTGCTCGTACCCGATAACTCAAAGATAAATCCCATGGGTTCCTTCCTTACCGCAGGCATTGTATGGGAACTGGACTTCTGGGGAAAGTTCCGCAGGGCCAACGAAGCGGCACGGGCTGAATTACTGGCAGCACAGTACGCCCAGCGATGGATCTTTGTAAACCTGATTGCCGATGTGGCCAGTACTTATTTTGCTTACCTGGACTTCAAACAACGCCACGATATCTCTGTGAGAACCCTTGCCTCGAGGCAGGAATCTCTCAGGATCATTAATGCCAGGTTTGAAAAAGGGATCGCCCCTGAACTGGACCTGAACCAGGCACAGATCCAAGAGGCCATTGCTGCTTCAGCCATTCCGGTAAATGAACGTTTGATGGCCATTACAGAGAATACACTTTCCATTTTGATTGGCCATAATCCCCGTCCCTTATTGATTGATACAAAACTGGAGGAAGTGGAACCCCCGTCAGAAATACCGGTGGGTATCCCATCTGAGATCCTGGCCAGAAGGCCGGATGTAAAGCAGGCGGAGCAGGTCCTTGTGGCACAGAATGCCAGGATAGGGGTGGCCCAGGCCATGCGTTTCCCGTCCATCAGTCTGACAGGACTGTTTGGCAGCGTAAGCCCTGAATTGGGCTCCCTGCTTTCAGAAAATTCCCTGGGCTGGTCTGCTGCAGCCGGCATAGCAGGTCCTGTATTTAATTTCGGCAAAAACAAACGGCGTGTCGAATTAGAGCGTTTCCGCGCCGAACAGGCATTGTACGGCTATGAGCAGGCCATAC
>LJUP01000308.1 GCA_001303955.1 Bacteroides sp. SM23_62
CGAGCGGGCTGTATTTGTCAGGGATGATATCTTCTTCGCACTTGACGGCCTTACTAAAATAGTCTCCCCGGGCGTATACACCGGGAAGGCATGGAGATCTAACGACGGACTGCAAACCATAGAGGAAGAACAGGTAAGGATAAATGTACCGGAAGGCCCATTGCGTGATCCCGCGGTCGGGGAGTGGTATGGCCTTTATGTTTACCGGACCATCCTTGAGATGCCGGATGGGACATGGCTGATGACCATGTATGGGAATTTTGCCACTGATTCAATCTTTCCACCCGATGCCGATGCCCAGAGAGAATTAGCCTTCATGCAAAGGACTTTTATCGTCACATCCACAGACAAAGGACGTACCTGGAATTATCTGTCAACCGTTGCGTCACCCAATTTAGGTGATCCAGTGGGAGAAGGATTCGTGGAACCGGCCATAACCATGCTGAATGATGGCAGGCTGCTATGTATCATGAGATCAGGACATCGTTTCCCGCTCTATGCATCCTGGAGTGAAGATGCCGGCGAGAGCTGGTCTCCACCCATGTATACCGGACTGGACCGGGGATGTGATCCATGCCTGATAACGCTGCAGGACGGACGGATTGCCCTGAGCTGGGGACGGCGTTTCCCTGAAGGCTGGTCAATCGTGTCTCCGGAGGGGGATAAAGGCCGTTTTAAGTTTCCTGGATATGGTTATACTAACCTGTCAATCAGTGATGACGGGGGATTAACCTGGATGAGCCACAAGATTATGGAACGATCGGGGACCTGTTATTCAACCATTATTGAGGTGGAACCCTCTATTATATTCATGCTTGTGGATGAATGGCACTGCCGGATATGTTTGGACAAGCATAATTCCATTATTTGACGACTACCTGCCTGACACTCCGAACCACTTCTCCATCATGGTCTAATTCGGCAACCAGATCATACGTACCCGGTTCCTCAGGGGTGATGAACCGGATATCGAGTTTTTTGCTTTCGAATGCCTCTGCTGATGCCCGCCAGGAAAGGGGAAGGATCTTTTCTCCCTTCCTCTCAAAGTAGAGCTTAAGAGAACCTTCCCATGAATGGTCCAGGTCATTGACCAGAAACAGGTGACGCTCCTGCTCTGAACCGGCACTGAAACCATGATCCCATACATCCAGCATCAACCCCACCGGAGCAAAGGATGACCTAACATATTGCTCGAACCTTGGTTCAAAGACCAGTTCATCAATATCGATAAAGTTATCACAGGTCTCTCCCCTTGGCTCTTCGGTCCGGGAGTAACCCAGTCCGCAAAAATGCTGAACGCCGGCAGCGGTGCGGTGGGCACGCCAGTATTCTGTCATTATGGCCAGGTGCCTTGCGTAGATCTCATACATTTCATCACTGGAAAGCCCCTCCCCGAATGCATTGTTGTAGATAGGTTCTGTGAGCCGGGTTGGGGACCCGTCCCTGTTCATCCACAGCCAGCAATACTCATTGATCAGTACCGGGTTTTCATAATAAGCCCCGTCGGCCGAAGGATCCCTTTCGTTGGCATCGTTGTGAGGGATCCTGATGGTATCGAAGAAATAGGAAAGCATCTCTTCCTTAGGGGGATCGAACCGGTGTGCGAAAAAATGAGTATAAAGGTAGGGGTGCGACTCGATTGGATCGGTGGCTGCCCTGGGTGCAGCCCAGCCATTTTCCCAGGGCCGTCCTGACAGGTCAAGATGCCTTACCATCTGCATGGCATCTCCTGTAATATTGGCGACCGACTCATTCTGTGCATCCCAGATAACGACAGAGGGATGATTCCAACGCTCCCGCATCCATGCCGTATATTCTCCCGCCAGGAGTTTGGCAGTAAGTTCTTGTTGCAGGCTGTCAATGACCTCCGGGTTGCTACCGAACCAGATGGGAAATTCATCAGCGATCAGGAATCCAATACTGTCAGCAATCTCGTACCATCGTTCCGGCGGGAAACCAATACAATAACGAATGCTGTTCCAGTGCATGGATTTGAACTGATTATGCAACCTGGCTGCCCAGTCAGATTTCCATGGCAGGTCCTTACGGACGGGATCGTCGAAAAAGCGGTAAATACATATGTTGGTACCCCGGAAGAAATAGGGTTTACCATTGAGCAGGGCCAGTTTCCTTTCCGGATCGAATCGAAAGGAGCGCATCCCAAAACGTGTTGAATAATGATCGGCACTGGTTTGAAGCTCCAGGACATAGAGGAAAGGAGCCTCGGGGGTCCATAAGCTGCATCCGGCCATACTGATCTCAAAATCAGCAATCTTCCCCTCAACATTAACACTCCCTGAGGCTACCTGTTTCCCACTGACCAGCTCTGTCACCCAGTACTTTACTGGAAATTCCCCTTCCACGGGAATGGAAAAAAACTCAGCCTGAACACGAAGTTTTTGCTCTTCCACCATTGGTACACACTGTACGTTGTTCACGTATGGGGTGCCTGAATAGATCAGCATTACATCATCATAAATACCTGGATAATAGAAATCCTTTTCGAAATCGGATCCATCCACCACCGTTGGCGGTAAATTGTTCCTGCTACCTACAGCAATAACGATCTCATTGGTTTCACCCGGTGGATTCAGATAACTGGTTATATCTGTCTCGGTGGGTGTAAAACAATAAGGATTTTCCCCTGCATAGTTTCCGTTGATGTAGATCCGCGTAAAGTATTTGGCTTTATTGATCTTCAGTCTACAGATGCTGAATTCACCCTCAATTGTTACGAATTCCCTTCTGTGCCAGTAGATCCTGTCACTGAGTTCCAAGGATCCGGATAGGGGTTTGGCCAGATCTATCAGTCCGGGAACAGGAACCACAGCATTGTAACAATCAGGTTGTTCAGTCGGGGAGCCGGTCATGGCCAATTGCCATTCCCCGTTCAGGGAAATGGTGGTTCTCTCACCGGAAGGGTGGTTACATGCGATAAAAGCACCCATCAGGACAGGGAGAAAAAATGCTCGTTTCAACATATTAGATAGTCAAGATTAATAGTCTTTAAATATACGCCTATATAGGGGTTCACTGTGACCAACAGGGCTTAAATAAGAGCGTGGCTTCAGAAGGCCATTACTGCCTCAAAAAAAGCTGAGACATTTTCCACCGGCGTGTCGGGCTGGATATTATGGGCAGGAGCCACAATATACCCTCCATCTTTGCCCAGTATCTCGATCCGGCGCCTCACTTCATCATGGATCGTTTCCGGGTTTCCATTGGGCAGCAGCTCCTGTACATCAATGCCACCGAAAAAAACAAGGTCCTTTCCGAAATTCTCTTTCAGGAAAACCGGGTCCATGCCCGCTGCCAGTGGTTGTATGGGATTCAAAATATCGAGGCCGAGCTCGATGAAGTCCGGTATGATGGGAATGATGGAACCGCAGCTGTGCCAGGCCAGTTTGATGTCCGGATCTACCTTCCGGAATTCCTCAAACATATACTTTATCCTGGGTTTGATGATGCGCCGCCATTCATCAGGATCGATCAGCATTCCGTTCTGTCCCCCGAAATCATCCCCGCACCAGAGGATATCAACCCCCATCTCCAGAAGTATTTTGCCTGCTTCAACGACATAATGCATGACCTGGTCCATCAGATGTGGCAGGTATTCGGCTTCCGTAAGCAGGTCGACCAGGAACTTCTCAAGCCCGGTAAGGTACCAGGAAATCTCGAAGAACATGGTTTCCACATCCCCGATTATGCCATGTGATCCACCATAGGTGTGCAACATTTCAGCCGCCATGTCAAATCTTCCAGGTGCATGGGGGTCCGGAAAGGGGTATCCCAGTATATCTTCTTTTGTGAATGCCCCGGACAATGGAAATTCATCCAGCTCGCTGTACACACCTGTATCCTTGAATACCATTCCCCACTCATTCTTTACCCGTCCGTCGGGCAGTGTGATGCTTGGTGCTGAAGGAGGTGAGGTGGGTGCAATGGCTACGATATCTGCACCAAGTACGGTCAGGAGTCCCATGTGAGAGATCCGTGACGACTCCATGGCATCAACGGGAGGCTCAAAAGGAAGACCGTTCAGCTCGCTCAGTTTTTGAGCGACCTGTGGGGTAAGAGAGACATACAAAGGAGGCCTGTCAGGTTGCCGGTGGTTGATGGCAGCAATGGTCCGTTCCCTGGAATTCATGGATCAGTTATGTATGGTAACTTCAAAGGTTCCCGGCTCATTGATCTTGAAATCAAAGATCACATCGTGCTGCTGGGTATGCAGATAATTCCATGTTCGGTATCTAATGTATACCGTATAGGGAACAATCGCATTTTGAATGCCAAAACGCTGGCCCAGGTCAAATCGTTCACCGCTGTCACCGATCATGGAGAAATCCGTTATTTCAGTATTGAAGTTACCAGCTAAAAATATGCCCACTCTGACCCCGCTGCCCATGTCATTTATTTTCCTGATAGATGACCGGACCACACTTCGGGCCCTTATAACCTGATACGGCTGAACGAGCACTGGTCCCACATATTCATCATCTTTCCATATCCCTGTGACAATGGAATCTCCGCCTGCCCGAGGATAGATCATGGTGCCCTGTCCATTCCTTATCCCTGCTGACCACGATCCTTCATACACCCGGCCATCTGCCCAGGTATACTTACCTTTTCCATCGGGTAAACCTTTCAGAAAACGACCATCGTAAGTATCGGTTCCCTCAGCTAAACCCCTTCCATGGGCCAGCCCTTTCTTACATTTTCCGGTGTATGTTCCGGATATTTCAGGCATCAGTACCTTACATTCTTTCTGGGCATAGATAAAATTTCCCCATAACAGGATCATCACTAACCATATGGTTTTGAAATAGTTATTACTGCTTCTCATAATTATCAATTAGTTATGGTAACTTCGAAAGTTCCCGGTTCATTAATGGTAAAATCAAAATAAACATCGTGCTGCTGGGAATGCATGGTATTCCAGACTCGGTATTTAATAAACACAGTGTAGGGTACAACGGCATTCTCAATGCCAACTTTTCTGCCTGATGTGTATGCTTCTCCACTGGTAGTTTCCATGGACCAGTCATCAATATCGGTATTGTAGCTGCCAGCCAGATATAAGGTTACACCGAATCCGCTGCCTACCTCGTTTACCTTCCGGATAGAATACCGGACAATGCCCTGATTCCTGGTTACCTTATAGGGTGGAATGAAATCCTCCCCGATATATTTATCTTCTTTCCAGTACCCTGCAACTATGGAATCTTCATCTGCCTTGGGGTAGATCATCCTACCTTTTCCGTCCCGCATCCCTTCAGACCAGGATCCTTCATACACCCTGCCGTCGGCCCATATATATTTCCCTGTCCCATGCGGCAATCCTTCTGAGAAACGCCCCTCATAGGAATCGGTCCCTACGGCCCGACCCTTCCCGTGGGCCAGTCCTTTTTTGCACTTTCCAGTGTAGGATCCGGATATTTCGGGCTTAAGTACTTTGCAATCATCCTGGGCGTATAATATGCTCCCTGAGAACAGGATCAGCATAAACCACAAAACCTTGAATGAGTAATTACTTTTTTTCATAATTGTCATACATTAACACAAATTTCATTCCGAAAAATAAAGCCATACTTTATCATGCATGGTATACAGGCGATTTCTTTCTCCGTCATAAATAAGGATGGGACTGGAATGGTCCCCTTCCACGATCGGGTTCTCTGGATATTTCTTCCAGTTCACCAGGTCCGTTGAAACAGCCACATTGGAAGTCCACAGGGCATGGGTATCGGGATCGGCCCAGTCCGGATTTGAAGAGCCGTGATAATAGAGATAATAAAGTCCCTCGTGCCTGACTACCTGGTTGGCAGCCACAGCTGCCACATCGTATGGTTCCGGTCCCATTTTTATGACCGGATCATCCTGGACATTGGTCCATGTTTTTTTGTCTTCAGAGGTAGCCAGCCAGATACCCAGGTCGTTCCTTTCATAGAAAAGGTACCATTTACCATCCTCTATCCATACCGCCGGTGTGCCGTATGGTGGAGGGATGGGTTCCCCTTCGGTATCCATGATCACCAGATCACCGTGGTCGTTCCAGTTGATCCCATCTGTTGAAGTCAGCAAATGGGCAATATCATGCGTCCCTTCTGCATACATGTAATACATTCCCTCCTCCTTGAATACAAACATATCCTCCGTCCACCTCTCATTGAAAATTGGTTCATCGGAATACCTGCTCCAGTTAATCCCGTCATCCGAGGTCGCATATCCCAGGTACTTCGGTTCCGCGTCCTCCGTGTATCCGGTATACCACATTTTAAAAACATCATCTTCAACCAGGATATACCCACGCTCCCGAATGTGTCTGTCCCATGTGTTTGTCCCGGTACCCTGGAATACAGGATTGTCTTTATAGGGAGTAAATCTGACCATAGCGCTGGCAAATTTCACATCATCAGCACTTTGATCTGAGGACTTTTGCTTTGTCCTGCATCCTAAAACCGTTAACATCAGGATCAATACCATTATCCGGCTAAATATTTTCATTGCTCATGAATTAAGTCATTCAATAAAAGTGTTCCTGCTGTCCCTGACCTCTTCTTCAAAGGCCTCTCCCACATCAAATATCCGGCTTTCCCTTTCGATGGCAAATGGCTCTTTGAGAAGTGTGAACGTATTGTTTTCCAGCTTAATGGTCATATTAACCTCCCAGCCGGAATTAAAGAAAAGGTCGTTGCTGAAAAACTGGTTGTCGTGGATGTAAGCAGCATATTTTCCCGGTTCTGCCGGTCCCCTGTCCATGCCAATCAGCATGATGGCCGTGGCCCAGTCCCCCGTATTGCCATAGTCGCCATGCCACACTTCTTTATAATGAGTGATCCCGATAAAGGTATTGCCATAAATCT
>LJUP01000309.1 GCA_001303955.1 Bacteroides sp. SM23_62
CCAGTTGAGACAAACTTTTCTTCTCGGTAATTCCAAAGTTTAACCTCAGCGTAGTTGTTTTTCAGGTTGGAATTATTGGAATCCGCACCGATATTGCACCATTCCCCAAGTACGGAATGCCCAAGGAAACCTTCATGGCCTTTGTTGGAGTTGCCTAGTATCACCGAATTCTTGATTTCTCCGCCCGCCCTGGTAAATGGGCCGATCGTAGTTGGACCGTAAATTTTTGCTCCCATCTTGAGCGTGGAATATTCACCCATGGCAAAGGGTCCGCGTACTGCCGAACCTTCCATGATCTCAGCATGTTCGCCAATATAAATCGGGCCGGTACCTGCATTTAATATGGCCCCTTCAATACGGGCATCACTTTCAATAAAAACATTTTCAGGATTCAGGACTATATTGGTATTGGAAGGCTCTGCACTTACACGGTTCTTTGTGAGGAGTTGAAAGTCGGCTTCCAAAGCCTGACCATTCAGTGTAAAAATATCCCAGGGATGGGCTATGACAATGGGAGTGATGCTTAATGTGACCCTGTCACCATGCTGGTACTTTCCCATATCAAAGGCTGCCGCCTCAGCCCGGTCCAGTCGTATAGCAACCAATGTATCTCCGGCATACAGGCTGGTCCCGGCGGGCAGGTTCCCGATTTCATTCAACAGGCTGTCATCCGGTAAAACACTGCCGTTAATAAGCATATTATCATCTTCAATATGCAGACTGAATTTTGTCTGAAGGTAAGACCTTGTGAGGATGCTTGCTTTGGACTGAAGGAATTTCTCCCACTTCTCCCTGGTGGTAAGGATGCCGGTCCTGATCTCGCAGACGGGCCTTGTAAAGGTTAAAGGCAGGAGATTTTCCCATGTTTCAGGAGGATCGAAGAGAATATAGTTCATGTAGATAAAAGTAACAATTTTGGATAAAAAAAACCCCGGTCTTCAAAAGATTACCGGAGTTCCTGTCATTTACCGCCGATTACAATATCGGTTTTATTTTTTCTTCTTCTTATCCATGTGATCCTTGTAGCGCGTGTTGAATTTATCGACTCGCCCGGCGGTATCCACAAGTTTCATCTTCCCGGTATAAAAAGGGTGGGAAGTGTTTGAGATCTCCAGTTTCACCAAAGGGTATTCTTTCCCGTCGTCCATTTTTATTGTTTCTTTGGAAGATGCCGTAGATTTTGTCATAAAGGTATACCCGTTCGACATATCCTTGAAGACCACCAGCCTGTAATTATCCGGATGTATATCCTTTTTCATCGTATATTATTGTTTTGCATTCAATTCGGGCATGCAAAAATACATAATGTTTTTAAAATACAAAAGGAATGAGTTGCTTTTCTATAATTCTTTGTTTTTCAGATAATTGTAGTTCAGTTTCTTTTTGTTGGGATCGTAATGGATTTCTTCCTGGAAATCTCCGGTATGTGCCTCTTTGTATTTTTCCATATAATCGGGCATGTATCTCTCAAATGGTGCATCCCGGTCGAACAGGTACCTGTAGGTATGATGTATTTTAGCCAGTTTCCCGCCCACTGCTTCGTATAGGGACCTCATTTTAGGATTGAAATCGCCCACCCATGAAAGCTCTATCTCGGTCAGCCAGTACTTTTTCTTGAATGAATGTTCCAGGTGTTTGAAGATCCCCGATTCAATTCCAGTATTCTGGAACTTGGGAACCACTCCGGCAGCGATGGCCCTGACCCGGGTGATCTTGCGGGTTTTTTTATAATAGAGGAATCTCAATTTGTTGATCAGGTGCAATCTGCCGTTCAGATATTTCAGGATCTGGTTTACATCCGGGAATATGATGTAAAAACAAACAGGTTCATCATTGTGATATACAAACCAGATCAGGTCTTCCTCAAGGAATGCCCTGGCCTGTTTGAATGTATTCATGACATCTTCCTTGTTCATGGGGACAAAATCCTCCTTGAATCCGGACCAGGCCTGGTTAAAAACAGTAATGATATCATCCACGTAAGGTTCCGGGTCTTTCAGGCTGCTGTGCCTGAATGTATATTCATCCTTTTTGGCCACCCATTCTGCGATTTTCCAGAATCTTTCCGGGAATGGCCTGGTGATATCAATATGATAGCTGAATTGTCTGAAGTATATCTGGAATCCATAATTCTCGAACAACTCCCGGTAATATGGAAAGTTGTAAGGCATACCATACCCCGGATGGGTGAATCCCTGAACCAGGAGTCCCCAGTTACTGTTATTGCTCCCGAAATTTACAGGCCCGTCCATGGCTTCCATGCCTTCTTTCCTGAGCCATTCCCTGGCCCCGTCAAAAAGCATGTTGGCAGCCCCCTGGTCATTGATGCATTCGAACAGGCCGATACCGCCTGTCGGCTGCCTGTTGCTGGCAGCAATGTCCTGGTTATAAAAGGCAGCTATCCTGCCAATCAGTTTATTTTGTTCATTTTTCAGGATCCATCGCCTGGCATTTCCCTTTTGGAACTGTTTGTTCTTAGACGGGTTGAAACTGTTCTCAATATCAAGATCAAGGCGGCAAACCCAGAATGGATCTTTCCGGTAGAGGATCTTTGGGACCTTGAGAAATTCTTTGCGGGTTTTCTTATCCGAAACTTCAATCAGCTGCATAGGTGGTTCTGTCTAAAAAAATGGCTTTCTATAAGGCAAACCATTCCCTGATACCTTCAGATGGATTTTTTTGTTGGTCCTTATGGATGAATTCGTTAATGTGTTTTAAATATACATAATCTTGTTCCCATTCCGAAATATTTGCAATAATAGCCTCCACTGACCTGATGAAAAAATGGATTTCCTCATCGGTTGTGGTGGGGTGAAGGGACCAGCGTACCCATCCGGGTTTCTCTGAGAGATCACCATGGTTGATCTTGTCGGTAATTTCCTTGGATTTCTCAAAGCTTACCTCCAGCAGGAAATGGCCATAGGTGCCCGCGCAGACACATCCCCCCCGGACCTGGATACCGAAGCGGTCGGAGAGGATCTTTACCATCAGGTTAAAATGGATCTTCTCGTGGTAAAAGGAAATGACACCCAGCCTGTCCTCCACATTGTCCGCAAGGATATGGATACCGGGCAACCGGCGTAGCCCGGAAAGGGCAAGGGCGACCATTTCCTCCTCCCGGAGGCGAATATTTTCCACGCCCATTTTTTCTTTCAGCTCAAAGGCCAGCGCCGCCCGGATGGCCTGAAGGAAACCGGGGGTGCCGCCATCTTCCCGGACTTCGATATCATCCACATACTTGTAGCTGCCCCATGGATTGGTCCAGTCCACAGTGCCCCCACCGGGATTGTCCGGCACATCGCTCTTGTACATGCTTTTATCAAAAACCAGTACACCGGAAGACCCCGGTCCCCCCAGAAATTTATGCGGGGAAAGGTATATGGCGTCCAGTTTCTGCATGGGATCCGCGGGATGCATATCAATAACCACGTATGGTGCCGAAGCAGCAAAATCAACGAAGCAGAGTCCCCCGTATTCATGAATGATCCTGGCCAACTCATAATACGGCGTTTCAATGCCGGTAACGTTTGAACAGGCCGTGAAAGCCCCGATCTTGAATTCCCTGTCCTTATACTTTTCCAGCTGGCGCCTGAGTTCACCCGGATCTATGAGCAGCTCATCACCCGGTTCGAGGACGATCACATCCGCAATGGTTTCATACCAGGAAGTCTGATTGGAATGATGTTCCATGTGGGTAATGAAAACAACAGGTTTGTGCGAGGGATCCAGACAATCCTCATTGTCCAGTTTCCTGGTAACTTTGAGTCCCAGGATACGCTGCAGCTTATTTACAACAGCTGTCATCCCGAAGCCTGCCGTAATGATCACATCATTCGGGCCTGCATTGACATGACGCTTGATCAGTTCATGGGCATACTGGTAGCTCTTGGTCATCAGGGTTCCGGTTTCACTGGCCTCGGTATGTGTATTGGCGACAAAGGGACCAAAATCCTCCAACATCTTTTTTTCAATCGGGCCATACAACCTGCCACTGGCAATCCAGTCCCCATACACGATCTTCTGCTCCCCGTAGGGTGACCGGTATGTGGTATCGATCCCAATGATATTTTCACGGAACGGGGCAAAGTATTTTTCCAGGTCACTCATCTTCTGTGGCAGTAAAAGATCAATCCCTGCTGGCAATCTTTGAGAGCAGGCGAAGGATCTCAATATATAACCATATCAGGGTGACCATCAGTCCGAAAGCAGCATACCATTCCATGTATTTCGGAGCGGATGAGTCGGCCCCCTGTTCTATGAAATCAAAATCAAGGACCAGGTTGAGCGAGGCGATGATGACGATGACCACGCTGATCCCGATGGATAAGAGGGAATTATCATGCAGGTATCCCACTGGTGCGCCAAAAAGATTCAATAAAAACGAGACAAGGTACAGCATCATCACCCCACCGGTTGCCGCGAATACACCCAGCCTGAAATTTTGTGTAGGCTTTATGATCCGCGTTTTATAGGCGAACAGGAGGGCAAACAGTATGGCAAAGGTCAGGGCAACCGCCTGGATGACAATGCCCGGGTACCTGGATTCGAAAAAGGCTGAGATCCCGCCCAGGAACAGGCCCTCCAGGATTGCGTAAATGGGACCTGTAATACCGGCCCAGCTGCGCTTGAATATGGTAATCATGGCCACTACAAAACCCCCGATACCACCTCCTATCATCCATGGCAGGATGGTACCGGATGCCGTAACAGGATCTGTCTGCATGGCCTCGAAAGCCATTCTCCAGGTATAAAATGCTCCTCCCAGGACCAGCAAAAGCATGATGGCGATCTTGTTCACCGTGCCCTGGATGGTCATCACAGAGGCCTCTTCCCGATAGGCAAAGCCTGTAAAAGTGTTCTTGTTAAGGGCCGGATTTCCGGTGCGTGCTATGTTCATATTGTATCTGCTTTTAAGGGTTTCAAAGATAAATCCTTTTTCATTATTTTTCATAAATCTTGCTGTAGAGCATTGATCTGTGCTAAAATACCTATTTTTACGGGGGTCATATCCCTGCGAACCGTGCACCAGAAAAATCCGCTTTCCAGGCTCATACACAGTGAATTCTTCAGGAATATCGTCACACTGATCTCCGGGACCACCCTGGGACAGATCATTTCCCTCGCAGTCTATCTGATTCTTTCACGGATCTATACACCGGAGGATTTCGGGGTATTTGCATTGTATATGAGTATACTGGCCATTACCAACATCACGGCGACTGCCAAATACGAGCTGGCTGTGATGATGCCCAGGGAAGATCATAAGGGACTGAACCTTACTGGCCTGTCTGCGGTCATCTCTGTCGTCGTAAGCCTGTTCCTGTTCCTCATGGTAATATTCCTTAACCAGCCTATTTCCAGGATGCTGGGCAATGAGCAGATCTCCCCATGGCTTTACCTGATCCCATTATCCACCCTTTTGAACGGATTTCAGCAGAGCCTTAATTACTGGTCCAACCGGAAAAAGCGCTTCCGCACCATGACTGCGGCCAGCCTGGGACAGAGCCTTACCAATTCATCGGTAAAAGTGGGCGCCGGTTTCCTGGTAACCGGACCTTTCGGACTGATTATTGGATCCATTGCCGGACAATTCACCGGGTTTTTGACTTTCCTCGGGAATTTCCTGAAACATGACCGTGACAGGCTTCCTGCTATTAATCAAAAAGACATGAGATCCCTTGCCAGGGAATACTACCGTTTTCCCAAGTACAATATGTTGCACGGTGTCACCAACAACCTTTCGGGGAACCTGCCGGTATTTATCCTGACCTCCTGGTTTTCGGCTGCTGCAACTGGACTTTATTCCTTTGGGTTTACCATGATCTTTCGGCCCATGAGCCTGGTAACGACTGCCTTCTCCCAGGTGTTTTCACAACGCGTGATCACGAAAGAAAACAGTGGACAGGAAATATTGCCGGATGTGAAGCGGCTGCTGGTCAAAATGTTCCAGTTTTCCTTCATTCCCTTCGGGATTGTTGCTATTTTTGCTCCCCGGATCTTTACCTTTGTTTTCGGTCCGGAATGGGAAACAGCAGGTACTTACACACGCATTCTGATCCCATGGTTGTACATGGTGTTTTTATCCGCCCCGTTCTCATTCCTGCCGGATCTTTTTAAGGTCCAGGGTAAGGCTTTATTAATTGACATTATTAAACTGGTTATCAGGATAATCGCCATGGCAGCCGGCGTGTCTTCAGGTGATATTGAATTGACCCTGATATATTTCAGTGCCGGCAGTATGGTTGTCACCGCTTATCAGTTAATCTGGTTTTACAGCCTGGCCAGGAAGGCGGATCTGTTAAAAACTGGGAAAAGTGAGAAAAAGGCATAGGTTCAGGAAAGCGATGAGGGCAACGGGACTGATACTGAAAAATCCGGTCCTGTTGAACAAGGTTTTGAGTGAGCCTGATGTGTGGAAAGAATATGTCATCAAGAACTATGGCAGGGAAAAGGGATTGCCAGTAATCCAGATGGACCAGGTATTCGATGGGGAGATCTATGATGTAGGACCCATAACCTTCCTGGACGGCGGGTCATTGCCAACGGATCTGGCGCTTCTCAAGGGACTGGCAGGGTTTTTCAAAGAGTGTACATATTTTGAGATCGGTACCTGGAGGGGGGAAAGTGTTGCCAATATGGCCCGGGTGGCCAGGGAATGCTATACCCTGAACCTGTCGGCTGATGAAATGCGCAGGATGGGGGTCCGCAGCAAATACATGTACCTGCTGGGATATTTTTCCAGGGCACTGGATAATGTGGTCCATCTTTCCGGCAATTCCCTGGATTTTGATTTCGCCGCATTGGGAAAAAAAATTGATATCATTTTTATTGACGGTGACCATCATTACGAACA
>LJUP01000310.1 GCA_001303955.1 Bacteroides sp. SM23_62
TGCAACTGCTTTCCAGTATTTCATTTCCAGGTTATCGGGGAAAAGTTGTTCAGCCGCCCCATATTCTTTCAGCGCTGTTGCCATGTCTCCTGTTTCAACAGCCAGGTCACCGCGGTTCATATGTTCGTATGCCCGGTGAACGTGTAAAAGCCGTTGAAGTTCAATCAATGGTTCCTGGTGGTCATCTACGCGGATATCGATTTTTTTATCCTGCCAGGGGTGCGGTGCCGGATCAGGACCAACAACTACCAATACGGCGGATTGCCTTCCCCTGATATCACCCCCTGCAGCTTCAGCTGCCTGTAATACCCTGATGATCCTTTCGGCAAGGGGCAGGCCCTCATTATTTTCAAAGGCCTCTGCCATGGCTGGTACCACTTTGTCGTTGAGCATCATATTGGCCTGCACGGAGTATTGGTCCCCGACCATATGGCCTGCCGATGCAATACACTTTTTACCGGTGTAGGCAGCTACCATGCCTTCGGCATCCAGCACTGCCAGCTGCCTGTAATCCCTGCCTTCATCGCCTGCAATCAAGATGTCCAGTACCTGTTTCGCATCTTTGCCTGCTTTCATCAGTTTTATCCCATCCGGTCCGAAAGCCGGGTTGACAAAGGATTGGGTGGCCACAACACCAACCCCGGATTGTCCCCAGGACACTATGGTGCCAACCGAAAACCAGTGACTTTGAACGCCGACAGCCATCTCACCAGTTGCTTTGTCTTTTGCGATGATTGAATATGTGTGGACCAGTTGTCCTTTCTCATTGATCTGTGCCCCGGCATGTTTTTGCGGGAGCATAACAATAAGCACCAGAAAAGCTTTGAAAAATAGTGTTTTCATCAGGGTTTGATTTTATTGGCCTCGAGGATTCTTTCAACTTCTTTGATCAGCAAGGGAACAGCCGGTTCAACCATGCTGTGACCATAACCGTTTAATTCAAATAATTTTGTATCCTGATGACCTACTGCTTTCATCATACTCATTAAATAAGCGTTTTCTTCATACCGGCCGGACATTTCCAGCTCCCTGTCTCCGGTGATCAGAAGCAGTGGCGGTGCGTCGGCCCGGATATGGTAAACGGGTGCCAGGTCATCAATGATGGGCCGGGGACTGTCTATTCCCCTTTCTTCTCGTATGGTAGAATGCGTGACTGTCTGTCCGCTGAATGGTATCAGTCCCGCGATCCTGTCAGCATCAATCTTATGAGATGCTAACCATCTTTTGTCCAAACCAAGCATCATGGTGAGATAGCCTCCGGCTGAATGTCCTGAAATAAAAATCGCGGAGGTGTCTCCCCCATAACCGTCGATCTGATGAAAGACCCAGGCGACAGCAGCGGCCGCATCCTCAATATAGGTGGGGGATTGGACTGCAGGGTGCAAACGATAATTTACTGCTATGACACACAATCCTTTCTCCTTCAGGGCAGCAGGAATATATTTATTTCCCCCCGAGAGCCCGCCCCCATGAAACCAGACAATGGTGGGGAAGTCCCGCATATTTTTGGGGTAATACACATCCAGGACACAGCGTTCGCTGATGTATTCATCTGACTGGTTTACAGATTCACTGTAATAGGGGATGTTTGATATTGTTTCGTATTCCGTGTCTTGAGCAAAAACCAGAATTCCGAACAGTAAAAAGAAAATGGATGACAGGATTTTTTTCATTGCTACATGATTTTAAAATATTTATTTAGCTCTCGTCTGCTGACGCTTAAAATTATGAATAGCAACTGTAATTCACAAAGTTGACCGTTCAATTAATTGTGTTGGTAACTTCCGCAACACACTCACCGGATTATTGATACTTTTATTTCATCTTATCCAAGTCTCATTGGTTTATGGAAGGACTGAGCATCAATTATTTTGATTTTATCTTTGCCATCTTTTTGCTCTGGAGCGCCTATCGTGGTGTTACCAGGGGATTTCTGATCATGGCGGCATCCCTGGCCGCTCTGATATTAGGGGTATGGGGAGCCATACGTTTCTCTCACCTTACGGCTGCTTTACTGATCTCCGCTTTCGGATTGCAAACTGGGCACCTTCCACTGATCGCATTCGCATTGACATTTGTCATCATAGTAATCCTGGTTCATCTGCTTTCGAGGGCCCTGGATAAACTGATAAAAGCTGTGGCCCTTGGCATTGTTAACCGCCTGGCGGGACTCCTGTTCGGTATGTTGAAGACGGCTTTTCTCATCAGTATCTTTCTGGTAATACTCAACGGCATAGACAGCCGGATTCCTTTCATCCCCGAGGAACATAAAGAAAACTCACTGCTGTACCAACCCCTTTCAAGGCTTGCCCCTGCCATATTCCCTTTTCTTAACTTCGGCGGAATCAAAGACCGCATACCGGAACCCGTATCAAGGGAGTTTGAGACATAGGGCCTTTGCAAAGTAGCACAAAGGCAGAACTTTACTATCTTTGGGCAAAATTTTTCCATGAATTTTGTTGAGGAGCTGAAATGGAGAGGCATGATCCATGATATCATGCCGGGCACGGAGGATCAGTTGCAGAAGGAGATGACAACGGCTTACGTTGGTATCGATCCAACTGCTGATTCCCTTCATATCGGTCACCTGGTTTCTGTCATGCTGCTGAAACATTTTCAAAAAGCCGGTCACCGTCCTGTCGTATTGGTAGGTGGAGCTACAGGCATGATCGGTGATCCTTCAGGCAGGTCACAGGAACGCAATCTGCTTGATGAGAGGACCCTCAGACATAATCAGGAGGGATTGAAGGTCCAGCTTAAGAAATTCCTAGATTTTTCACAGGATGTTCCCAACGGTGCATTGATGGTCAATAACTATGACTGGATGAAGGAATTTACATTCCTGAATTTCATTCGTGACATTGGGAAACATATTACGGTGAATTATATGATGGCCAAAGATTCTGTGAAAAAAAGGATCAGCCCGGACAGCAAAGAGGGAATGTCTTTTACAGAATTTACTTACCAGCTGGTACAGGGATATGACTTCCTGTTCCTGTATGATGATATCAATTGTAAACTACAGATGGGCGGATCTGATCAGTGGGGTAATATCGTAACAGGAACGGAATTGATCCGGCGGAAAAGAGGGGGGGAGGCATTTGCCCTTACCTGTCCACTGATTACAAAGGCAGATGGAGGAAAATTCGGGAAGACCGAGGAGGGTAATGTCTGGCTTGATCCTAAATACACTTCCCCCTATAAGTTTTTCCAGTTCTGGATCAACGTAAGCGACCAGGATGCCGAGAAATATATCAAGATATTCACCATGCTGTCTAAAGATGAGATTGATGGTATTATTTCAGCGCACAGGGAGGCTCCCCATCAAAGGTTACTGCAGAAAACATTGGCCCGTGAAGTGACCACCATGGTGCATTCAGAAGAAGATTTCAAGGCCGCTTCAGATGCATCAGAGATCCTCTTCGGAAATGCTACGGCTGAGTCCCTCAGGTACATCCGCGAAGATATGTTCCTCTCCGTATTTGAAGGCGTACCCCGTTTCGAACTGGATCAAGCAAAAAGCAATACAACGATCATGGAACTTTTGAGTTCAGAGACCACTGTTTTCATCTCCAAAGGGGAGTTAAGGAGATTGGTCCAGGGAGGCGGATTGATGATCAATAAACAGAAAGTAACTGATCCTGAAAGTAATCTGGACCCCGGCGATTTTATCAATGGCAAATACCTGATTGTACAGAAAGGAAAGAAGAACTATTTCCTGATTATCCTAAAAAATTAATTTTAACTGATTTAGTAACATAATTATGGCCCAAGAGAAAACGGAATTTAATTTTGAGACCAGTGATCTGATCCTTTATCTCTGGAAGAGAAAGATCCCGCTGATCATAATTACGCTGGCTGCTGCTGTTATCTCCACCCTGATATCATTTACCATTACACCAAAATTTCGCTCCAGCGTTGTACTATTCCCTGCATCCGAATCACCTGTGTCCAAGTCATTGCTGCAGACCAATTTCCAGGACAGGGTTGGTATCCTGGGTTTTGGTGAGGAAAACCAGCTCGAAAGGATATTACAGGTGTTGCATTCAGACGACATAAGGGATCACATCATTGATCAATATGACCTTATGGAACATTATGAAATTGATCCGGATGGACCATTTCCGCTCACCAAGCTGTATGGGGAGTATTCGTCCAATATAAAGTTCAAAAGGACAGAATATAATTCGATCGTGATCGAGGTAATGGACAAAGATCCCCAGATGGCTGCCAATATTGCCAATGATATTTCCGCCCAGATTGATTCAACCATGAACAGGATGAAACGTGACCGGGCTCTGAAGGCATTTTTACTGGTGGAAAAAGAATATTTGAATTCTGCCAGTAGAGCACGTGAATTAAATGATTCCATCACCCTTCTTAATAAAAAAGGAATCGTAACCTACGATGCTCAGTTCGAACGCCTGACCGAGGCATACGGAAAGGCCATTACCGAAAACAATATGGAGGCTGCCAGAACGATTGAAAATAAAATGAAAGAACTTCAGAATTACACCGGACCTTTCGTATATTACTGGAATATGTGGTCGAACGAAGCGATTCGTCTCCGGGATCTGACAGCTAAATATGTTGAAGCAAAGGCAGAAACAGAACTAACTCTTTCTCATGTTTTTGTGCTTGATAAAGCCTATAAAGCTGAAAAGAAAGCCTATCCGAAGAAGTCTATCATCGTCATAGTTGCAACATTTGCCACTTTTATCCTGGCGGTAATGGCATTTTTATTCTTTGAAAATTTCCTCAGAAAGCTCCGTACAGCTTGATGAAACTAGACCTGGCAAATAAACGGGAGATTTACCTGGTATACCTGGTCTCCTTTCTGTTTATTGCATTGAATACCTTCCTCATTGCAAAGGAATTCTTCTATTTCAGCATTGTTCCACTCGTTTTGCTGATTATATTAACAGCCGTTTATGCCCTGGACAAACTGGTCCTGATAACCGTCTTTGTCACCCCCCTTTCCATACAGTTGTCAGACATCATAAAAGGATATGAATTTGACCTCTCCCTGCCATCCGAGCCCCTGCTCATAGGGATCCTGTTGTTCTTTCTCCTGAAATATTTGTTTGAAGGACAGTTTGACCGGAGGATCCTTTATCATCCTGTTTCGATCGCCATTCTACTCAACCTGGTCTGGATTTTTATAACCAGTATCACCAGTACAATGCCACTGGTTTCCTTTAAATTTCTGATCGCAAGAATATGGTTTTTGCTGGCATTTTATCTCCTGGCCACACAGATCTTCCGCAAAATCGAAAACGTTCATGTCTATACATGGACCTATATCGTTCCCTTTCTGATAGTGATCGGATATGCCTGGGTAAGGCACGCCGGGCATGGTTTCCTTAACCAGCAGGCAGCTCATTTTGTCGTTCAGCCTTTTTATAATGATCATACGTCTTATGGTGCCATATTGGCCATGCTGATTCCCGTATTGATTGGATTCCTGATCATTCAGGTAAAGGTCAGTTTGATCCAGAAAGTATCCGTATGGATGGTGATGCTGATATTTTTCATGGCAGTGGTCTTCTCATATACACGTGCAGCTTGGATCAGCCTGGCAGGAGCTTTGGGGGTATTTCTGATCATCCGGTTCAGGATCAAATTCTCCTATCTGTCCATTCTGGTATTGGTAATACTGGCTTTTCTCTACAGTAATCGTACAGAAATAAAGATCAGGCTGGAACAAAACCGGCAGACATCTTCGGAGGATCTGCTGGAACATGTTAAGTCAATTTCGAATGTAGCTACGGATGCTTCCAACCTGGAGCGGTTGAACCGATGGAGCTGTGCCTGGCGAATGTTCAAGGAAAAACCTGTATTTGGCTGGGGTCCTGGTGTTTATATGTTCAAGTATGCACCTTTCCAACTCGAACGTGAAAAGACGGAAATAAGCACCAATGCTGCAGACCTGGGGAACGCGCATAGCGAGTATATAGGACCATTGGCTGAATCAGGTGTGCTGGGTACCATTTCTTTCCTGGCCATTGTCATTTTTACCATTCTCACCGGTGTAAGAAACTGGACCAGGGTGCATCACAGGAAAGTCAGGATCCTATCGCTTTCCCTGCTGTTGGGATTGGTCACTTATTATCTGCATGGACTCCTGAATAATTTCCTGGACACAGACAAAGCCTCTGCCATTTTCTGGGCCTTTACCGCAGCCATTGTGGCCATAGATGTGTATCACAGGGAAACAAGTTTCAGGAATTAGGTGTAAATTCAATGCCGAGGATGGAAATATCGTCGAATATTGCCGTGTTTCCGGCCAGAATGTTGTGACTTTCTATGATATCGTTGATGTTCTCATGAATGGGATGCGTATTGGTGACGTGCTTCTCAATTTTTTCGGTCCCAAATTCAATTCCTGACTCATCCAGCAATTCTACCAGTCCATCTGTATAACAGAACATTTTTGTGGGTTCCTGCATTTTTACCACACCCATCTCGATGGCAGGGATCCTATCGAGCATTCCCATGCCTACACAGCCCTTCATCAGTGTGGAAAGTTTCTTCTTGCCTTCTTCGTATAAAAGTGGGGGATTGTGTCCGGCATTGATATACTGCAATTCTTTACGGTCAACGATGTATTTGCCAATAAAGAGCGTAATAAATTTCTCACCTTTTGCACTGGCCATTACCCGTTTATTGAGGGTGGTTACCAGCTGGTCAAGTGTAATCTCATCGGAAAACAAAGCCCTCAGGTTGGCCTGGAAATTTGACATAAGGATGGCTGCAGAAATTCCCTTCCCGGACACATCCGCAATACAGAATCCAAATTCATTATTGTTCAATGAGATACAATCATAATAATCTCCTCCAACTGAAAAGTGAG
>LJUP01000311.1 GCA_001303955.1 Bacteroides sp. SM23_62
AAAGAAGATGGTTAAAGGAAATGGAAATCCGCATACGGCACCCCCATTGGGACGAAAACCAGTAAAGGCCAAGCAAAGCTATTATCAGAGACGAAAAGCCAGGAAGGAGGCTGCTGAAAGAAATCACATTGAAGGCAAATTTGGGCAAGGCAAGAACGGGTATAACCTCAATGAGATCCGGGCCAGGCTCAAAGCTACATCTGAGAGTTGGGTAGCCTGTATCTTCTTTGTAATGAACCTGATCAACTATGAGAAGATCAGTCTTTTGGGCTCAATTCTCAAATGGATGGATAGACTGATGGAGGAATTATCTGGTCTGGCAAACTGGGACCAGCTTATTCCAGAGCCGAAATTTCAGGCTATCATATTATCGAATTGACTTTTTCAGCAAACCCTTCTATCCATTATCCGATATGACAGTCTGATGTGTGTTCTCGTGATCTGAGCCAACCATTATGCATTATTCCCCAAAAGCATAAAGGGATCCGGCTGTGCGTATATAGAGTTTATTATCAACCACTGCAGGCGTAGCCATGATTTTATCATCCAGGTCGTTCTGTGAAAGTATATTCAGTTCGTCCCCTGCTTCAAAAACAGTAACTATTCCATTTCGGGAGGCAATATAGATCCTGCCATTGGCAGCTATGGGGGAGGAAAAATACGCACCGGATGCTCCCAGCCTTTCCCGATACAATAATCTGCCACTTTCTGCCTGAAAACAAGAAATGATACCACCATTTTTAATCATGTAAACATGATCATTAAATAGAAGAGGTGAGGATACGTAGGGAACATCTTCAGTATGGCCCCATAATAAATAATTTAAACTAATATCCCCCTTCCCCCCGAGTTTAATCGCTTTCAGTCCCTGCTTATTATAACGGGATTCCCACCCTTCACTCACATTTTTCCATTCAGTGCTGTCGATAAATTTATCATTATTCCAATCCCACCATCCCATGACATACATCATGGGTACATTATATCCAGGTATCTCAGGCATTTCTGGATTTAGAAGAAACTGAAAATCTTTTATTTCATTTTTTTCAATCAATAAATCCCCATTCTCATCATATATAGCTGCAAACTCCATAAAATCAGGAAATTGAGCACGCATCTTAGGATTCCCCATTGCACTATAGCTAATTGTATACAGGATATCTTTTCCTATGACCGGTGTGCTAGCTGCATCTCTAACATCAATAACAAACCTCCATATACGATCACCAGTTTTTATATTATAACCTGCTACATAATCACTCGCATAGATGATTACTTCGTCCTTATAAATCACTGGCGTAGAATAGCTGTCCCTGTTTTTAAGTTGCTGTAATGAATGTTTCCAAACTATACTTCCATCATGTTTATTGATTGCCAGGAGTCGCGGATCATTCTGATCCAAGAAACAATTAAGGATCACCAGACCGCCTGTAACAATTGGTGAGGTTCCCATTCCATGATTTGATCCCGGGACAGGCATAGGCAGTTTCCATTGTAATTTCCCATTAAAATCATAGCAAAGAAGGCCATATGAACCGAAGTAAAAATAAACCCTTTCCCCGTCTGCAGATGGTGTTGCTGATGCTGGACTACTGACCCAATGGGTCCTTTCAAATTCCTCAACAGCAATACCCTCCTCCCACCGGATAGTTCCATCATTCCTGTTAATACAGAACAATTTTAATAGCTTTGGTTCCTTTTCAATACCTGTTATAAAAATACAATCCCCCCAGATGCTGGGAGAAGAGTATCCTGCTGGAAGGCTGGTTTTCCAGAGGACATTTTTATCCGGACCAAAGCTTATCGGAGGGTTCTGATCTTCAGCTGCGATTCCGGAACAATTTATCCCGCGAAATTGAGGCCAGTTTTCGATCTGTGCATTTAAGGGATTGATAATGACAAAACTCAAGGCTCCAAAAAGGAAGATGAAAATGAGAACAGCAGTACTTTTTTTCATGATTAATTATTTCTAGGTCTAGAAAGTTACAATGATTCAATTTTCCACGGTGAAATATTATAAAGTTGAAAATACCAGATGCTATGCCGTGGAACCCCTCGAAACAGGGGAAATCTTTTATAAATTTACGAAATAATTCAAGTAGTTCTTAATTCTGATTAGGCTGTATATAACCTTAGGGGATAATGCCGGCCGGATCAAAAATTAAGCCCCCGGCAAATCACCGGGGCTTAATATATAACGTTACCTGATTATAACCTTCTCAACATAGGTATCATCAGAATGGATGCTGATAAAGTAAATGCCACTTGGCAAATTGTCTCTATGAATCGTTATTGAATTACTATCAGGTTTATCAATGGTTCTTACAGTCCTTCCATGGATATCAACCAGTTCGATTTTCTGAACCAGGATAGCATCTGATAGTCTGACGGTGGTAAAATCCGTAAAGGGATTGGGATAAACAATGTAATTGCGGTCAGTTTTGTTGTTGGAGATTGAGGTAGTTAATGCTGACCAATATGACACCGTTTTTGATACATAAATCCAGTCATTGGTTTCTAAGTCCCAATGACAACTGATAAACACAGTTTGATTCCCGTTGGTATCATATTCATGAATATACCGGGAATCATTTACCCAGTTATTGGTATACGGATCCCAGCGATATGAAACACCTTCAGTATAATTCCCATTGGAATCATATGTATTAACATCTCGCCAAATCTCAATCCATTCATTGGTTTCTGAATCCCTTTTATATCTGATCGACTCAGTTTGGTTCCCATTGGAATCATAAACATCCACATCACGATAAGTCCCGATCCAGTCATTGATCGATGAATCCCAATTATATTTAATTGACTCAACCGGATTCCCATCGGTATCATATCCGTATACCTTTCGCTCATCCAACACCCAGTCACTGGAATCTGAATCCCATTTATAGCTGACCCACTCAATTAGATACCCATTGGCATCATAAGTAGATACGCTGCGTGAACTAACTACCCAATCACTGGTGGAAGAATTCCACTTATAAGTTAAGTGCTCGGTAAGATTCCCATCGGTATCATAAGTATAAACATCACGAATGCCGGACCAGCCAAAGGGGGCCGGATCCAGGTAATAACTTTTTGATTCCGCCATATAACCATTGGCATCATATGCAGTCTCCGAACGATTTTGCACAACCCATCTATTGGTAACTGAATCCCAACTGTACCCAATAAATTCAATACCACGGCCATATTTATCGAACACATAAACATGACGCCACTTCTTCATCCAGTCATTTGCTTCTGAATCCCAACCATATCCAATTCTTTCCGTCCTGTTCCCATCGGTATCATATCCATTAACATATCTGGAATCATTTACCCATTCATTTATTTCTCTATCCCAGTAATTTGAAATCAACTCTGTTTCATTTCCATTGGCATCATATGTCCTATAGGAGCGTGAAGAATAGATCCAGTCATTGATTGCCGTATCCCAACGAAAGGCATAAGATGAATCGATTAAAATGATATTGTCCTGCTGGCAGAACAGGTTTAATGAGAAGGTGGCAAGGAGTAATAATATGTAGAGTTTTTTCATGGCCTTAAAGTTTTAAACTGGGATTGGAACAGTCAGGTGCTATGGGGTCTAACTCTGCGCAATGTTAGATATTAAATAACGAGTTATAAATAACCTCAGGAGATTATGACTACTGGATCATAAAAATTTGTTCACAGGGAGTTTTAATGTCTTCCCGATTCCCTAAAGTTTAATAATCTTCATTACATGATTCAGGTGATTATGATCGGAATAAAACTTCAAGCAGTACACCCCATCAGGTAAATTTTCTCCATGGATAATTACCGGGCTGATATGGATATCATTTATCACTCGTATGATCCTGCCGCTTAAGCCGGTAATCTCTATCTTTTCGATCTGATCTGGATCCGGGATCGTGATCATAGTAGTATATTTAAATGGATTAGGAAAGCATTTCAGGTAGCAGGATTTATTTGAAGGCTGTTTTATAAATTCACTTTCAGCACTCACATTTTCATCAAATTCAAACTTGATGGCATCTGCATATAGTGCATTGCCGCTGGTTGATGATCCTGTATTTATTACCCTGACCCCCACTTCATCTCCTTCATTTAAAATAAAGTGCCCTACCTTAACCCAATCTCCGGTTCCTACGCTTTGATCTAAATAAACAGAGTCTAATACATGATCATTGACTATTAGACAGTACAATGCATCATTCAAAGCGTAGAGGATTTTCGGGATCTTTTGAAAAATACTGAATGAACCCGTTTTACCAGGGTAGTAATCAAATTGTGCCCAATCACCTGTATTATGGACGGATGAATACCGGCAGGTTTCATTATAGGCAGAACTCCATGGCAGGGTCTTCCACCATCCTTGTTCTGTATACATCAGGCTATCTCCGTTATCTATGATGGCTGTATCTCTATGGAAATTTACTAACCACATATTTTGATCTGTGCTAAAGCCATCTGATACGATACATGAGAGCTGGTGTACTCCGGATTCAAGATCAATGATATTGAAAAGGATATTGGATGAAGAAGCATCCTCTATAGGTTCCTGGTCAATTTTCCACAAGTAATGAAGTGTGTCTTCATTTGGATCCCAGGCATTAACACAGAAAATCTTATGAACACCCAGGTACAGATCTATCGTATCAGAAATCTCAGGAAGATATTGCCTTATGCGGGGACGGTAATTTGTATCGCCAGTCAATTCTACATCAATCTCGACATAATATTTGCTTTGATTTCCACAATGGTCATACGAGAAAACCTTAAAGTTGTATGTGCCGATTGAATCCCAGCTGCGGCCATATTTCATATCCTTAAGGAAGACATCAAAGTGATTATCCATGATAATCCGGTAAAGTGAAGCACTTTCCCCATCTGTTGCATTTGTTGGGGGATCCCATAAGATATATATACTATCCTGACTAATCTGGGACCTGATATTTTCTACGGTATTCGGACGAATAGTATCATTGGAATCATCAGCAAAATGAAAACGTTCTCCCCAGGCGAGTACATGTGCCTCTGAAGGCGGATTACCATAAATTACTTCACGATAGGTCAGTGGATATTCATGCCCGATGAACTCCTGTATATGTCCCAGAAGGCATACATCCGGCTGGACTTTATTGATGGCATTCTTTACGCCTGTTGACGAAGATGTGGTTCCTGATTCGTTTACCCAGGCGTTCAGAAGCAGAATGTTAATATCAGACACCTCGGGGATTGTAACCGAAGTCTGATTATCTCCTGTATGCAAGATCCTTATTCCCTCTGGAGTTGTTATTTCAAATTGTCGGACAGGCACATTGTGCAGTCCATAATGAGCGATTACTTTCAAATTTAAAATATCCAGTGTATCTCCTGAACTCATGCTAACGTAATTCTGGTTTGCCCATTCCGAGGGAACTACAACTGGTTTTCCCAGGTTAGTCATCCTGGACATTAATGACAATGAATAATGATCACCGTGCATATGTGAAATAAAGCAGGCATCCAATAACTCGGCCAATTCATCGAATTTTTCATCTACTGACCAGGGACTTCTTAGGTCGAACCCAAACAATGCCGATTGTGTTTTAACGACGTAACCATGATTATAAAGTTGCCAAACAGTAGCACCTTCAGTTACATCTTCTGTCTTGATCTCAAACAAAGCTTTTGATAACATTCGATCAAAAAAGTATTCAGTTGTCTCCTTTGTGGGATCTGAATAATCCCCTATGTGATCATCCAAATTGCAAATGGCTTCTTTCCTGATATATTGGTCCCCTGTCTGGGGTCTTTCACGGAATAAAACCTCCCGGATTTCTGAAAACGAATTGAACGGTGCTACTGTGTTGTCTTCAAACTTAAAAAAGACATTATTTGAAGCATCTAAACCGGTTAGCAGATTATTACTAATGAGAGCATATTTATTTACGGTATCCGGATTGCCTTCATTCTGAGCTTCTGAAAGGCTGATAAATGTTACCAGAAGTAATACTGAGGACACAATTGCTTTCAATTCTTATTTGATTATTGAAGTGTAAGACAGTTGACATCTGAGAGATGATATATGTAAAGGTAAGTTATGAAGAATTGGTGTGAAAGTCCAATTCCACGGGTTAAAAGACGGGGCTTCCCCCTTTTAATCTCTTTATTTCTTTCCCCAGGGATAAAAACCCCTGCAGAAGGCATACTGTTTGACAAAAAATTGCGATTTTTGCCGATTCAGCATCAACAAAAAAATCAGCATCAACAAAACAATCAGCATTAACAAAATAATTTATCATGATCACAGTTGAAAAGATCGGCGGGACATCCATGAGCAAATTCGACGAGGTCCTCCGGAATATCATCATTGGAAACCGCAAAGGGGATGATCTTTATAACAGGATCTTTGTGGTCTCCGCCTACAGCGGGGTGACCAACTGGCTCCTGGAACATAAAAAAACGGGGGAACCGGGAATATACGACCTGTTTGTCCGTGACCAGGATTATAGTGCAGCCCTGGATGCATTGCTGGATAAATTACTGACCATCAATCAGACATTCGCAAGCATCAAACTGGACCTGTCCATTGCCGAGAAGTTTATCACCAGGCGGATCGAACAATGCAAGAACTACCTCACCAGCCTGGCGGAGGTACTGGCTTCCGGGTACGTTGACAAGCAGAACATCCTGCTGGCTGCCCGCGAGATCCTGGCATCCATCGGAGAAGCACATTCGGCATTCAATTCGGTGAATATCCTGCAGAATAACGGGATCAGATCCACCTTTGTCGACCTCTGCGGATTTCATGATGCTGAATTCATTACCATCGACGAGCGGATCATGAAGGCATTCGCAAACATTG
>LJUP01000049.1 GCA_001303955.1 Bacteroides sp. SM23_62
GATATGGGCAATGGCGAAGTTAAACCCAGCGAAATCGACCTCCTTAAAGTCAATGGAAAGGATTCTCCCCTGTCGATCCCCGGCAGAACGATACATTACGATGCAGAATGGCACTGGGATCCATTCGGTACCACCTTTGAGCATAAGGCCCTTGGCGGGCACATTGTATTGCTAGGCCTAACCGAATCCCACCAGATATGGGAAGAATCACCTTATAAGATTCTGGAATATGGGAAAAAACAAAACGGAATCGTGGGTTTTTGCCATACAGAATATCTGAAGGATACCATACAGAACGAATTAAACTGCTGCATACCAATCGAATATCCGGTTGAAGCCGTTTTGGGCACCACTGATTTTTTCTCTGAAGATGTATACAGTTCCAATTCCCCAAACTACGGCAATTACAGTGCAGATGCAACCATCAATGCTTATTATAAATTGCTTAATTGCGGCATCAGGCTGAGTTTGTGTGCCGGAACCGATTATCCATGCAATAACAGAGAACCACTTGGTTCCTTGTTAACCTATGTGAATGTGAAAGGCCGGTTTACCTACCGCAAGTGGGTGGAAGGGATAAGGGATGGCAAAACTGTCGTTGCCCGCAATGGGCATCTGGAATTCATCGACATGACAGTGAACGGGAAATACCAACCCGGAGATGATATCAGAATGAAAGATAAAGGTACAGTTTGGGTTGAGGTCAAATGGACAGCTGTCAGACCGCAGACCGGAAGACTCGAATTGGTTTACAATGGAAAAGTGGTGGCTGCTGAGCAAGGAACAGCACAACCTGATAAACCCATCCTGTTAAAAGCAAATCAATCCCTTACAGAAAGTGGTTGGTTGTGTGCCCGCCGCATGGATGAAAATGGCCACCAGACCCACACATCACCAGTATATGTGACAGTAAACAATAAACCTGTAAGGGCCAGTGCCACTGATGCCATGTATTTTGTCAGATGGATTGATAATCTACTGGAACAAACTTCTCCCGGGCAAGAATGGAACCAGTACTTCACGCACGATCTAGAAGTTGTACAAGGTAGATATGCAAGGGCGAGAGAGATTTATTTGAGAATTGCCAAAGAAGCTCAATAGCGTAACATGATAGAATTAAGCTATTTGAGTAAAGTTTGTTTACAACTTCTGTAGCTGATTCTGGTTATTGCTGTCTTCTCTGAACATAACTTAGGCCGGTCATTGCTAATATTGTCGTTCTTAATCCTAAAAATTTAATTATGCCAAACAAAAAATGGACACGCAGACAGATTATTAGCTCGCTGGCAATAATGCCTCTGGCAGTCAATGCAGGATTATCAACTTTTTCAAATAGTTTGCAGATAACTGCAAAATTAATAAGGTGCAAATTATTTAATTCAGATGGAGCCCCCTTTGATGTTAATAAGATGGATAGATTGCATATATGTGATCTAATGTTGCGACCATTCCAGATTGATCCTAAGCTTGCCCCCGGAGAAATAGTATTTAAACCGCTTCCTTCACCCTTCAGGATAAGTTTGCCTGTCAAAGTTCCCGGATTTGGAGAAGTATTTCTTTATGCAGATAACAGGGGAGCCGGTTATACGGCAAAATCTTTGGAAAAAACAAAGACTCTTTTTCTAAATTATGAATTTGCAGCTGATAGATTAGCCACCATACAAAGATTAATAGAAGAGTGCCGGAATTCGTGCATCAAACTGTCATCTGGGACACTGGAAAGAATTACCTCAGCTGAAAGATCTTTTGAGCAAGCCAAACAGTTAGCAGGTGATGACAAGGCTGTGACATTGAGAAAATACAAGGGGAACGCGATTATTCCAGGGTAGATACAATCCTTAAAGCATTGGAACATACAAGCATAATTAAGAAAGGGCATCCATTGATATTTCTTGTACCAAATTCCACAACTCCTGAATGGGCGAGATACAAATCATTTGAAGAAACAAAAAATATATGTTTAAGCTATGTTCGCAACACAATACTTAAATACCGGGGACGGTTCAATCTTTGGGATGTTATAAATGAAGCCCATGTTCAACCGGATACTGAACATGGAGTAGAAATGATTCTGGGATTAACCAAAGAACAAAATGTTGAATTGTCCTGTGCAGCAGTAAAAACCGCACGCGAGGCTGATCCTACCTGTTTTAGAATTGTCAATAATACCGGTACGTGGAGTGATTATTATATGGGACGAAAACCTTCACCATGGCAGCAAAATGTTTATGATTATTTAAAAATGCTCGAAGATGCAGGTTGTGAATATGAAGCTATTGGTTTGCAATATTACCACTCTGGTCGCGATCTACTTGAATTTGAACGCGATCTGGAAAGATTTTCCCATTTTAAAAAGCCTCTTCACATAACCGAATTGCAGATACCTTCATCATCCGAAGATATCCCCGGAAATGAATGGTGGGGAGGGGGTATTGGTGGTTCAGGCTTTCTGTGGCATGGTAACGAATTTACTGAAACGATTCAGGCTGATTGGGTAGAATATGTTTATACAATACTTTACAGCAAACCTTATGTTGATGCTATTACATGGTGGGATATGGCCGATCCGGCTTTTGTGCCACATGGAGGTTTGGTCAATGAAGATTTATGCCCGAAGGAAAGTTATTATAGATTAAAGACTTTACTCGAAAATTGGAAATGTAGTGTTTAGTTTTAAAAATATTCAGTAAAAGAATAAAACAAAAACCATTTACTTTGAGGCATAATCTTAATATACTGTTTTTTGGTATCATTATCTTTCTCTTTCACAACTGTACAGTAGAGAAGACTTCAGGCCCTATACTCGTATTGGCAACCAGCGATGATTTTGGTACCTATACCACAGAAATACTCAAGACAGAAGGTTTTAACGAATACATGCACGATTCATTGACGGATAGCAGTATAACGGATGAGTATTTGCGACAATTTGATATTATCATATTGGGCGAAACAAGCATCAATGCTTCACATAAGACAATGCTGTCTGATTATGTTAAAAATGGTGGTAATCTTATCGCGTTCAGACCGGACAAAAAGTTAAATGAAATATTCGGAATAACCGATGCCGGGGGAACTTACAGTGAGGGATATATTGCCATTGATACTACAACAGAACAAGGCAAGGGTCTGACTTCCAAAATAATGCAATTTCACGGTGAAGCAGATAAGTATCAAGCGCATGGAGCTGAGATAATCGCAACTTTATATGCCGATAAATTTTCTGAAAAAGAATTTCCCGCTGTTGTAAGTTATGATTACGGAAAGGGGCATACTATCGCCTTCCTCTACAATCTGCCAAAAAGTATTGTATATACACGTCAGGGCAATCCTTTATTTGCCGGTATTGAAAAAGACGGTATTCCAGGGTTAAGGGGCATGGATTTATTCGCAGATGGCTGGCTCGACACTTCTATGAATACCATCAACCAGGCGGATCAGCAAATGGCGTTATTGTCGCACTGCATCCAATACTTGAACAGTTTCACCAAACCATTACCACGTATTTGGTACTTTCCCGATTCGTTAAAATGCCTTGTGGTGTTGGACAATGATGGGGAAAACAATACAGAAGCTGACTTTGAGCCTCAATTCCAGGATGTTGATTCTATGGGTGCAAAGATGACGATTTATATTATGGATATTGACAAAGTCTCCAAAGCATGGGTTGATAAATGGATTGCCAAGGGACACGAAATTGCAGCACATCCTGATGATACGAGGGAAGCCCTAGATCCCACGTGGAACCGTATGGACAGCGTGATAGGCGACATAAAAGAACAAATCGCCTCAAAATATGGGATAACAGTACGTACCAACGTAAATCATTGGTTTGTTTGGTGCGGAAGAAATGCTGATGGAAGTCAGAATTTTGCAGCCCAGGCAAGACTGGAAGAGAAACATGGCATTGAAATGGATGGTAACTATGCCCATTACGATATGAATTCAAATCAGGGAGCGTATTATCTTGGACAGCTTGGAATAAACCATGGAAATTATACCGGAAGCGGACTCGTCATGAAATATGCCGATGCTGAAGGTAAAACAGTAAACGTTTACCAACGTTTTAATGCCGTTTACGATCAGCAGTACAACGAGAGCAACGATCCCGAAGGTTTTTTTAACTGCTTCATAGGTTTAATGGACAGGAGCCTGAATAATGAAATTTATTCGATCATTAGCATTAAGGCGCACAACAACGAGTATTATTTTTCCAAGGAACCTTTGATGGAGATGTTGGCTTATGCAAACGACAAAGGTATTCCGGTTTGGACCGCGCTAAATCTTCTCAATTTTCTTAAAATGAAAGATGAAGCCTCTTTCACCAACATAAGCTGGGCAAACAATCGATTATCTTTCACCTTAAACTCATCATTAAAACATAGCAACGGGCTCACCTTTATGATCCCGGCAAATCATGGTGATAAGAAAATTACAGGGATTACTAAAGATAATAAGGACATCCAACTTACCATCAAGTCGGTAAAAGGCTCGGAATATGCATTTGTAACTGTCGAACCGGGAGCAAACTATTCTTTCCTGATAAGCTATGGCAATTGAGCCGTTTTGGGTTTGTGATGAATTGCGAACGTGTAACGTTGAAATATGATTAGCCTCAGTAATTTTGATTCTGGTAATTATCCGGAATTTGCAGCTTGACTCATAATAAATGAAAGATAAACTTATGGTAACTTTTGAAAGTGATTCAGAATTATTTGATTTTATCAATAAAAACCTCTATGTAGCTGCCGTATGTGATATCCTCGATGCACTTGGTTATCATAACCAGGCAATGCATCAGAGATTACGACCTCTTCTTCCGGATCCTGAGAAATGCGGTTTTATTGGTCGGGCCCGAACATTTCGATGGATGGAAACAGATTATGTTGTTGAAGAAAATCCATATGGTCTTGAGATTGAAGCCATGGATTCGCTTAAATCCGGAGATGTTGTTGTTCATTCCACTGATTATGGTGGGACCAATGCCCCCTGGGGAGAACTTATGAGCACAATTGCAAAACGTATCGGCGTAGCTGGCTGCGTGTGCGATAGCCAGATACGTGATTGTGTAAGGATTATTAAAATGAATTTTCCTGTATACTATGCTGGTATAAGGCCATTGGATTCAAAAGGACGTGCCATCGTTATAGATTATGATGTGCCAGTGCGTTGTGGCGAGGTTCTGGTTCACCCGGGCGACATTGTCTATGCAGATTTCGATGGTGTTGTTGTTGTGCCCAAAACAGCAGAACACGATGTATTTCAGAAAGCCCAGGGGAAAGTTAAACGAGAGAACTTATCGCGAAAGGAACTACTCAGCGGAAAATCATTACGTGAAGTCTATAATAAATATAAAACCCTTTAATACAAAATAAGATAAAATGAAACTAGTAAATCGTGTTACTGTAGTTACCGGTTCCGGTTCAGGGATAGGCAGGTCCTGTGCCATTGAATTCGCGAAAGCCGGTGCTGAGGTTATTGTAGCTGAGATAAATCCTCAGGATGCAAAAGAAACCGTCAGACAGATAAAGACCAATAATGGTAAAGCTGTTGCTTTTAAAACTGATGTTTCGGATCCCGCATCAGTTAAAAATCTTGTTGAGTTTACCATAAAGAAGTTTTCCAGAATTGACGTATTGATAAATAATGCAGCTATTCAGATAAATAAAACTGTCGAAGAAATAACTATTGAAGAATGGAATCTTCAGATGTCGATCAATGTTGGTGGAATTTTTCTGTGTTCAAAGCATTTTCTTCCCTTTTTGCGTCAATCGAAAGGTAATATTGTCAATATGTCTTCTGTAAATGGCTTCTTTGTTGAGACAATGTGTGCCGGTTATTGTACCACGAAGGCAGCCATCATTGGACTAACAAAAGCCATGGCTATTGATCATGGTAATGAAGGTATCAGGGTGAATTGCATATGTCCGGGTTACATCGATACCCCCATGTCTGAAGGATATTTCCAGAGTAAGCCCGATCCTTCAAAAGCACGGGAAGAGGCTGATAAACTGCATGCCTTATGGCGTATTGGCAAACCAGAGGAAGTTGGACGTGTTGCGGTTTTCTTAGCCAGTGATGATGCTTCTTTTATGACAGGTGCATCTGTAGTTGTTGATGGCGGCTTCGGATCCGGATTGCCCCCTAAGTAGCTGAATATTAATTATTTAATTAATTGATTGATGATTGTTATTTATTTAAGATATTGGAATGAAGATTACAAATGTTAAAGCCATCATGTTAAAATTGCCAGAGATTTCTCCAGCAGCAGATGGCACTCAGGACGATTTGATAATTGTTGTGGAAACAGATGAGGGGATTACAGGTTATGGCGAAGTTGATACTGCGCCCTTAGTTGGAAAAGCAATTGTTGAAGCTTATATGTCTCATGGAACATGTTACGGATTGAATCAAATTGTGGTGGGATCTGATCCGTTTGATTATGAACAGATTTGGCATGACATGTGGGCAATGACTTATTATTATGGACGAAGCGGTCCTGTTATTCATGCAATGAGTGGAATTGATATGGCCATCTGGGATATTATGGGAAAAGCTGTGGGAAAACCTGTACATAAACTTCTTGGTGGAACTTATACTGACAAGGTTCGGCCATATGCCAGTGCGCTGATGCCTGACACCAGGGATGAGGTAAAAACGATGGTTGAAAAGTATGCTTCACTTGGATTCACTGCAATTAAATTCGGCTGGGGTCCTTTAGGATACAATGTGAGGTTCGATCTTGAACTCATTGAAACAGCACGGGAAACTGCCAGCGACAATATGGAAATTATGATCGATATTGGAAAGCGGTACAGACTGAAACAGGCGTTGCAGGTAGCAAGAGCCCTCGAACAGATGAATATCTGTTGGCTTGAAGAACCTCTTCCTGCGGAGGATTTCATTGGATATAAAAGATTAACAGAATCTACTTCCATGCCTATTGCCTCAGGAGAAGAAGAAAGCGGCAGACTGGCATTTTCAAGACTTATCAAAGAATCCCATATTGATATAATACAACCGGATATTTCACGTTGTGGTGGGCTTACCGAAGCCAGGAAAATAGCCACCATAGCAGCTGATAATAATGTCATGCTTGTACCTCACGCCTTTAAAACGGGAATACTTGTTGCAGCAAGCATACAGATGATAGCTGCGATGCCTGATACACCGTTTCTCGAGTTTTCAGTAACCGAATCTGCGATACGGAAAGAATTGTTGGTCAAACCTTTTATTCAGAAAGATGGATTTGTGGATGTGCCCCAATTACCTGGATTAGGAATTGAACTAAATCCAGAGGTTATCAGAAAATATGGAGTAAGTATTTAGAGAAAAAATGAAAGGGTCAAAATATTCAATTACCCGCCGATCTTTTATTGGTAAAAGTTCATTATCCCTGGCTTCAATAGCAGCGGCTGCTTTTCCGGCAATGTGCGCTCTGGTTTCTCCACTTGAAAAAAAGAACAACAAATTGATTCCCACAGTTACTGGTGAAGTTGCTTCCAATGAGCTGGGAACAACATTGATGCATGAACATATTCTCTGGTTTAGCGGGCCAAGGGCAGAAGATCCCAATTACGAACCAATTCCTGATAATTTAATACCAGAAACTATTGACTTTGCTCTATCTCTTTTGAACGATGCAGCCAGGGTGGGTATTGATACCATTGTAGATCTCACTCCTCACAGGCCAATAGATTTGTATGAGAAGATAGCAAAGAGAACACCTGTAAATATCATAGTATCAACTGGTTTTTACCGGCGTTTGAAAAGCCCAAGCTGGAAGGCGGATATGGAGGATGAAAATCAAATGGAAGCATTAATGCTAAAGGAATTGACAGAAGGCATTGATGGTACAAAGATCCGTGCCGGAATCATTAAGATCGCCCAGGAAGGAGGGACGCTTAGTGATTGGGAGAAAAAAGTATTCCGTGCCGCTGCCCGTGCTAGCAAAGCTACAGGCACTCCCATGGCAACCCACACAGGTAACGCATTTGAGCAATTCGATTTACTGGTGAAGACTGGAGTAAATCCACATAAGATTTTATTATCGCATGTTGATGTTGGCCGTAAAGGTATCCCTGGTGAGTTGATGACAATTGCCAGGGAGGGCAGCTACCTGGAGGTTGATACTTTCGGGCAGGAGTTCTACACACCCTGGAATGAACTTGTAGCGTTTATTCGCTCTTTTTGCGATGCCGGGTTTGCCAATAAAGTTATTATAGACATTGACAGCAATTGGCATTGGGAGAATGGGCAAAAAGTATTTGAAGGAGCCGGGCCACCTTATTTCGATCCTAATGCTGCCAGCCGAACCTTTGCTTACATGATAACAGACGCTGTACCCAGATTGTTAAAGTCGGGCTTCAGTATGAAAGAGATTAATACCTTCCTGGTTGATAACCCTCGGAATTTCTTTTCAAATAATGATTTATGATCTTGTTTCCAATGGCAAAAAGAATAGAAAGACTAAAAAAAACAGGAAACGCAAAAAACATTGATGCATTCTTGTTCACCTCTGCTCCAACAATAAAATGCCTCAGTGGTTATTTTTATAATTTTGAAATTGGTGCTTCGCCATTTCAGTTGTTGCCTGCTGTTTTACTGGTCGTTTTATCTAAAAACACAACCATTATTATTGCCGATAATGAATCCTATGCAACAGAAGGCGCAGGGTCAGAGATATCTGTTAAATCTTACTCCAGCTACGTGTATGAAAAACCGCTTGACTTCACAGCTCAATTTTTACTTAAATTACATGAAGCACTTAGAGAAAGCAACTTGTCAAATGCGCTGATTGGTATTGAGCAAAATTCGCTGCCATTTGTAATATCCCAATCGATTACATCTGCATATCCAAAAATAAAATTTGTAGACGTTACAAATGAAATAACCTACCTAAAGGCCTTAAAAGACAGCGATGAGATTGAGAATATCCGCAAAGCAACAGCATTATGCGACATTGGACAGGCAGCCGTTTTAAAACATGCCAAAATAGGAATGACTGAACTCGAACTTTTTAGTTTGGTTCGAACTGAAATGGAAGCATCTGTTGGCAAACGTGTGCCCATTATGCTTGATCTGGTCAGTGGAGCAAGAACTAAAGATGGAGGCGGTATTCCTTCCAACAATATCATCCGATATGGCGATCTGATTTTAAGTGACCTAACCCCTTGCCTGAATGGCTATTGGGGAGACACTTGCAATACCATCATAATTGGAGAACCTACCACAGAACAAAGCAAGCATTATAAATTAGTCCAACAAGCCCTTCAGTCTGCCATCGACTTTATCAAGCCGGGTATCAAAGCAAATGAAGTGGATCAACTGCTGCGGAAACATCTTTCATCGGTGGGTGTATACGGACATCATAGTGGGCATGGGATTGGGACTAGCTACCATGAAGAACCACGTATTGCTCCGTATAATGAAATGCCATTGGAACCGAATATGGTCATTGCCCTCGAACCGGCTGTTTATCGCAACGGATATGGCATCCGCCTTGAGCACATTGTTAATGTAACAACTACCGGTTGCGAGGTTTTATCAAAGTTTAATCACCAGTTCAGGAAATTCTAAAATGTTAGAAAAGGTGAATTTCAGCGGTTGGGCTAATTCCATCAAGCTAAGTAACCAGGAAATTGAAATGATCATCTTAACGGATGTAGGTCCCCGTATAATTAGCTTTGGATATAAAAATAGCCAGAATATGTTCTATGTTTCACCCAGCGAAAAAGGAAAAACAGGAGGCGATCAATGGTATTTGTACGGGGGCCACAGGTTATGGCATTCTCCTGAGGAGATGCCGCGATCATATAGCCCTGATAATAATGAAGTTGAACATTCATGGGATGGGAAAACATTAACGCTATCACAGGAAAAAGAACCTTTGACCGGGCTGATTAAAGAAATGGAAATCACAATGGAAACCACCAGAAACAGGGTTAAGGTACTACATCGTATTATTAATAAAAACCTATGGGCTATTAAATTATCGCCATGGGCAATTACAGCATTTGCTGGTGGGGGTACCGCCATCCTGCCACAAGAACCCTATGTTGATCCTGAAAGATTTCTTTTGCCTGCCAGGCCTCTTGTTTTATGGTATTATACCCAAATGAATGACCCTCGTTGGGTATGGGGTCAAAAATATATCCAAATGAATTTTGATCCTGCGTTAAAATCGGAACAAAAGATCGGGATATTAAATAAACAAGGATGGGCTGCATATTATCTTAATAGCGAGATGTTTATTAAGATTTTTAAGTATGAAGAAAGTGCCAGCTATCCTGATTATGAATGCAATAACGAGCTATATATGAATGGCAATTTCGTTGAGGTTGAATCGTTGGGCCCATTGAAGGAAACACGTTCCCATGGCATGGTTGAACATATCGAATATTGGACTTTAAATAAAGTACCTATCCTAAAAGGAGAAGATTCAATTGATAAAAATGTATTGCCGATTGTGAAATCTATTAAACACAGAGTTTCATGGAAATGAAAGGACGTAATTTTATATTTCATATTTTTTGCTCCGGTTCACCGGAAATCTCCCTCAAGAATAACTTGCTGTTTTTTCCTTCAGCCAGTCATTTTTGACAAAGGTCCCCGAAGCAAAAGCAAGAAAGAATAGAGCATCTCAATGGATACCCTATAGTAATTAAAGGGATAAGATTCTTGCGCGCTCAACGCATATAGTATTAAGACCTATTTCTAATATTAAAGTATGATAAATTAATATGCTCAAGAACATACTTTTCATCTGGCTACCTTTTCATGTTTTCCTGATTAAGCAATAATAGGGAACATATCATGTCTCATTGTGCAGGTGAAACGTCTTCTGGTATTTCACTAATTGGTTTATCTGATATTTGTGGATTATGGGAAATTATTCGTATTTCCAGGGAGAATAGTGTTTATTATCCATGGATAAAGGACAGATTTAAATACAGCTTCCTGCCAGAAATGAATTTCCTGTGTTTACAGGATGGAGAAATTTCTCATGGTACCTGGGAATTATCTGAGAAAATATACAAAACTCAGAAGCGATATTCCATAATCCTGAATGAGACTTTTGAATTCACAATTCTTGATTTCAGTGAGGATGAAATTACGCTATCTGATCACATAAATAAATACTTATTGGTTCGGAGACTTTAAATTCTGGATTATTAGATAATGTTTTCCTGAAAGACCTGTTATGACTAAAAATCAACAGAATAGCAGGATTTGTAGTTAAAAGGCAGGATTAAGATTTGGTCCGGTCAGTAAGTCCTGATTTATCGTTATAATATTTTTTAATGCTTCATGCAGGTCATATAAACATGCATTCGCCTCGTCTGTAAATGTGCCACCATTTATAAAACAAGGCGAAGTAATGATAAAATAATCTTCAGTTTCTCCATAATATATTGGAATACACCAGGAATATAATTGTTGTGATATAATAAAATCAATTAGTTCCTGCTTTCTCTCAATTTCATAAATGTCAAGGATTAAGGATGGATTTACTTTCATCTCCGTGTATTTGGTAAATTCTCCATTTGGATTCAGATATTCTATAATGGCAATTGGCGTGTCTGCATTTTGAGGTATATTCTGGATATCAAAGTCACTGGTGGTTATAGTGCATTCCCATCCACCAGGAGCAACTGAACAAAACTGATCAAAGGTCAGATCTCCAGCATCCTTATTATTATTCTCACAGGAAGCTAAAAGGATTATAGATAGCATAAATACCAAGTGGGAATAGTTGATCACTTTCATAAATCATTAGACTTTACCGTATACTCAGAAGATGGAAACTTCAGTCGAAAAGTTGCGTTCCCTAATTACAGGTTATTTGTTCATTGCATATGGTGTATGCTGATCTACAGTCCCCAGTAAAAACAGTGATCCTGCAGATCCTGCTTTTCCCACTGATCGAGGTCAGTGTGATTGCCATCAATACCTGGTTTACACCAAACTTAGTTGCATTGAGCCATACAGAGGGGAACGATGTGCTTATCGTACTTACTATATTTTAACTGTTCATGCATTTCGCAAGCGTAAAAAGGCCGGAATACTTTGTAACGTTACTGCCTGTAATTGAGGACTTAACAACTTCAGATTGATTTTTTAGCTTTTCCTTTGTATTTTTTATCTTAAAAGTGAGGCTCCTGAGCAAAATACATCACTTTTTCTAATTCTATTTTACATTTTTAGAAGTGAAAAAATACATTGACCAAGAAAAGCAATAGAAATGAAAAGGAAATTGGTTGAGAAATATTTTGCTGTCTCTCTGGTTCTTTTTCTCACATTTGGAGTTTATCGTTTATTTGGGATGAACAATTATGTTAATCGATCACTTGAAATTAATGAACCTGCATTACCGTTTTTTGTAACAATATACTACCACATCGAACCGAATTATCAACTATTTGAATCAGTTGAACCTGGATATTTCGAAACCGTCTCTTCATGCTTACGCCAAATGAGTACCGATTTAGCGGCCATTGATGTACATGCCACATTTTGTTTTTCATGGTTATACAACGATATCGTTCACCACCGGAATCGTGACCCGAACAAGGGTGTGATTATTAATCAAAATAAAGATACAGGAATTGAAACATTCGAAAGGTTAGTCTCGGATAATCATGAAATCGCCTATCATACGCATCCACCAATTGCAGTAATAAAAGAAGGGAAAATTTACTATGCCAGGCCGAATCCTGCATGTACTTATTTTGACACCTTGAATATACACCGTTGGAGTGGGGCAGGTGCTGACAAAGAAATGAAATTTGAACCCGGCGTATTTCATTTTGATGATTCTACTGATGTTTGGTATGGTCAATTTATATGGGAACGAACAGCAGAATCTCTTTTTCGCATTGCAAAATATCTGGGAATTAATGTTAGACATGCCAATGGAGGACAAAAGCCATTGCTGGATGTGACGAACTCATATGGCTACGGGATCAACCATCCTCACTGTCTTCAACAAACCCGATCATTGATGGGGCTTGGTTTAGATTTAATTGCTCCTGAATGTATGCCATTTTTTAACATGGATTATTCATCGTCAGGGGAACTATGGTCAGATACTTCGACCTGGTATGTATCCTATCTTGATTCGGAGGCCAATTGTCAAATTTATTATCCTGATATAAATAATGATCATCTGGAGCAGGAATCAAAAGTCAGCCAGGGTCTCACATTTATGCCTGTTCAAAAAAAGCCACAAGTCAATTGGGAAGGTTCAGGAGTCAAAGATTCAGACTATTATAATGCAGAAAGGGAGGGAAGTTATGGTGGTGGTGGTGTACGTTGGACTCATGATACTTTTTATGCTCGATATGGAGGTAATGGTCATAATCCGTGGCAACCAGTTAATCATGTGGTAGATATGCCTTCATTAGCAGATCAGTTCAATAGTGCCGTTGAATTTCATGCAATGAGGACACCAAATAAAGTGAATGCCTGGGGTTTGAATCACCATGTAGTCAATGTGATGTGGGCAAACCTTAGCGGTTTGAGCGATAATTGGGACAAGGAAATCGACTTTCTTCGTGATATTGCTGATGGAGTAGCGGATGGAGAAATAAATTCTCCTCGTCCTGATCTTGTACGGTTTGTCACCATGCAGGAGTTGAGCAGTATTTATGATGATGTCGCAACACAAGTTTACATGCACAAATCAACCGATATTTCACAACAACCATTTTTATTTCAGAATCATCCCAATCCATTCAATTCACAAACAATAATTACATTTAAGTTGAATAAGGATTGCAAAGTTTCACTGAAAGTTTGCAATGTATATGGACATGAAGTGGCAAAATTGTTAGAAGGTAGTTATATGGCAGGACAATATGATATCCAGTTTAATGGATCATCATTACCTTCAGGAACATATATGTATAAAATCGAAGTGGACAACTTGATGCTGGTGAAAAAATTGTTGATAATAAAGTAGGCGGTATAACGTAATATGCACCGGATCAGAACAGCCTGCTTTACTTTAAAGCATACTTACCATACTGATCGACTGTCACCTCATCCAGTGTGAGGACGCGGTCCGAATGGTACACTTCATTGATAAGATCAGTCTCGTTTGACAGAAAGAGGATCCATCCCCAGGGCATGAACCAGCTCCACTGTGGTTGTTGCTCCAGCACCTCCATGTCCGGTATTTCCCCCACTTCTCCAAGCGCAATTGGCTTGCCTTCGCCCAAAGCTACCAGTTGATCGTGATGTGACTGTTTATAATCATTGCGGTATACATCGGCAGCCAGGATATCAACGTAGTCGATCCCGGGGAAGAAATCTTCGTAAGCCCAGGCCTCATCCCCGGGGATATCCCTGGGAGCGTTTGTATTCCAGACCCAGATGAGATTTTTCAACTGATGGTGGTTCGTAAAATAGTCATACATCATGATCCATAAGCGTTTGAATCCCTGTTCTCCCTTATGGTTGCACCACCAGAACCAGACTCCGTTCATTTCATGGTATGGCCTCCAGAGCACCGGAATACCGGCATCCTGGAGCTGATTCAGGTAGCCGGCAATTTTATCTGCACCCACTTTCCAGGCATCATTCAGCTTGGTGCCCTGGGTCACCAGTTCATCCCACTGTTCAGGCGAAGGACGGTTTTCCATGGCCCATATGGACGATCCCTCGCAGCAATCGCCATCCGTCGGGAAACAGCCGTGCCACATCAGGGTTATGATATGTCCTTCCGCATGGCGGGCCTTGATCTCCTGAATGGTCATGCTCCGGGCCTCATCAAGGGTGATATCAAGGAATGTTGGCTCCCGTGGTAGTCTCGGGCGAGGCGCTACGGAATCACCCCTGCTGATTGAATCCCTCCTGGCTTTGAACCTTTCCCAGGGGATGGCGGGTAAATTGGCCGGTCCGCAATGCTGGTAACGCATCGCATCCTCACCTTCCACGCAAAAGCTGAAATCGGAACCCCATATGATGGCTTTTTTGCCTGTAATCTCTTCCAGTTGTTCAGAATAGTCCGATCCCTTTCCAGCAAAGTTATGTTGTCCTGAAAGGGTGTATTCCCCCTGGATGTCCTGGATGAAATGATACAGTTTTACGGTTCTCTCGGTGGCTTCCGGGTTGATAAGCGGGATGTGCTTTTTTGATTCCACCTGTTTGCATGAATTTACCGTGTAAATGAGAATTGCTAACACAATGAAGAATTTAACTTTCATATCTGTGGTTTTAGGGTTACATTCATCTGGTCTGCTGAGGATTCAAGTATTCAGGACTTTTCATATTGAATACCTTGTAGGTGAGTTTGATATCATTGGGGAGACGGCTGCTGACCAGTTTAACGTGAATCACTTTTTGCTCACCCGGTAATAAAGTTACAAAATTATCTGACCGGAAAAACGGAAGGTTCTCAAGGTTGGTCTGGGGAAAGCTACAGGAGAACTGTTAGAACCATAGATCATGTAAATAGTAATTTTGTAACGATTCACGGATAAAATTTAACGGGCGGCACTTACTTTATCAGAATCCATTCTGATAACACTGTTTTGCTGAAGCCAAACAGCCCCTGTTAAAACAAATAACTTAATAGGCAAAAAAACAGCATCCAACATATAGGCATTGTATTAATAATCAATATTGTCTCGATTGAGCAATAGGATTTGGCTATCCGGAAATACAAAACGATGCAGTAATCAGCATAAGGAGATTGGATTCTTTTACTCACCGCCGAAACAAATGTGGTGTTGTAGGCCCAGTGGATGGGAAAGTAATAATCATAAGCCCTGGGATATAGAAATGATCAGGAAGAGATATGGATCAGATGTTATTGATGTACAATTGAAACTGGAGCTGGATTCAGAAAATGATCTTTGATTTTGCCTGACAAGGGCTTGTTTAATTTCCTCGGGTAGTAAATTAATCTATTTCAGTTAAGTCGTGGCTTCTACAGCTTAACTTACTTTCCGGTTAAAGTAGCAACATCAAGTATCAATGGATAGCCCAGTGCTTAATTAAATCAATTTAATTGGGCTTTGTACTTATTTTTTATAACTTAATAATGATTTTAGTCTCATACGTAACCGCATCAAAAAGATAATCCTTAATCCATGATAATAACCACAAAAAAGTATCAATAATCAGCCTTACCAGATAATCTCGTCTTACATATTAACCAAAATCCCTGAACCGACATGAAAACTTTAATGCTTCGTATGTTTTTGATTGTCCCAATCCTGCTAATGGTTCTAAACATTTCAGCTCAGGAAAAGCCAATTCAATACGATGGAGATATAATAGCTGGTTCAAATCGTACCTTCCTGATAACCTTCATGGATGATGAAACTGTTAAGGCAAAAATACTCTCCCTGGATGGTGATATGGTTACGATAAAGAAGAGAGATGGAACTACTCAAATGATAAACCGCGATTACATAAAATTCATTGAAGCGGTCCCCATTGGAACAATTGGATCTGTCGGAGCCGGCCTGGGCGTTCCTTATGGGACGCTGGGTGTAAATCTTGAGATAAATGTAATACCGTATCTGTCTTTGTCTGGTGGACTGGGCACTACCATATATGCAGGAGTGGGATGGAGTGTAGGAGCAAGGGGATATTTCAGAAAACCAGGTCCTTTGTGGAGGCCGAGATTATCTGCTTTTTATGGTACCAACAAAATTTATGCTGAGGATCGTGGAAATCCTAATAATAAGAGTTATCCAGGATTTACAGTTGGTATAGGGCAGGTCGTTCTTTGGAAGAGGCATGGTTTTGACCTGGACCTTATGTATATAGTTAATTCACAGATTGACAACGAGCACACTGAAAACTATTCGAAAATAAAGATCAATGTTGGATATAGATTTGCATTTTAAACATCATATTATTCGAAACATAAATTAGGGTTTCAGATTATTTTGTTGATCCCTCCCTGGTTTTCAGTACACCCTTTCTGGATTTTCAAGAATAGGATCAAATGACCTAAGCTGTTAGGTCAGAATTGCGAGGATAGATATTTGGCCCCCGGTGCAGTTGCGGGTCAATACAATGTGCGGGACAGGATCTCCTGCTGGGTTTCGGGCGGCAGGTTGACAAAACGTTCACTGAATCCTCCCACGCGGACAATGAGATTTGTATATTTCTCAGGATGTTTCATGGCCTCCTCCAGATCTCCCCTGCTGATAACGGTCAGCATGGCCTGGGTTCCGCCTTTGTTAAAGTAGGCCCGCAGCAGGGCCTCCAGGATATTTCTTCGATCCCGGAAGAGTTCCTTTGAGAATTTCATGTTCTGAACGGCACCTGCATGTATGGATGGGTCCGGTTTCAGGAGGGAGTTCATAAAAGCAGTGACCCCGTTCCGGTCCATTCCACCTACCGGGTTGTTCCCCGGATTCATATAGGTAAATGCCAGCCGTCCGTCCGGCGAAGCACCCGTATATTTCCCCATGACCGTATTGGCATCATTGTTAATGATCACCACCAGGTAGGAATGCAGGGAAGTATGTTTATTCTGTGCCCGGGTGAAATTGCATATGTGGTCATGTACAAAGGTCATCATCTCATCTGCCGCATCATCGTCATTCCCGTATTTCAGGCAATCCAGCATCATTTTCCGCTCTTTTGCATATCCCTCAAAGTTTGCCTTTAGGATCTTTATCAGCTGCTCGATGGGAAGCATCTTTTTCTCATAAACCAGCTCCCGGATGGCCAGGAGGCTGTCAGAGGTGTTGACATTCCCGTATGTCTCAAGGGTCCCACCCAGGTACCTGATGCCCCCGGAGAATATGGCCCTTCCCCTTTCAAGACAATCATCCATGAGCATACTGGTGTAGAGGTATGCATTTTCCCTGCCGGCATAGATGTATTCCAGTTCCTCATGCCTGGCCAGCTGGATCTTTCTGCAGGCATGCCCATCGCTTTCCCGCTGACCGGATCAACTCCCCTGTTGAGGGTAACGATCAATGCCTGCAGCAGGTTTATCACCCCGCTCGGCGTGCCCACACTCCTGTGGTTAAGCACATATTCCCCGCATCCGAATTGTATGGCATGGATTGCTTCTTCACAGGGTACGTCAAAGGCCTTGCTGACGGCCGGAATATTGACATTGTCGTTATAGAGCATGGGATAGGGGTACCCGGTGCCGATGATATCCAGGGCTTTTTGATACAGGCGCGGGTCCTGTCCCTCGTAAAACCTCAGGGCAAGCTGGGGAACGATCTCCCTGACACGATGGGAAGTTTCCATGATCGCCAGGGCAAGCCGGTCGGCATATTGCTCGTTGATGCGACCGCGGCCCCCGATCATAACCCTGGTATCATAACGGTAATCCCTGTCCCTCATCAGCATCCATAACCCGGAGAGCAGGCGGATGGCTTCTTCCTCATCCATCCGGCCCGAATCTATATCGGAAACATACAACCGGCCCAGATAGTCATCCATACGCCCGTAGTTCCGTGTTCCGTCAAGCATGGAATAGAGGAACATCAGCTGGAGCCCTTCCCTGAAAGTCTTCGGGGGATTGAAGGAAATTTGCCTTAGTATACGGGCCATCCCCTGGAGTTCCGTAATCCGTTCCTTATCATTACAACCGAATATCTGGTCCTCAGCCATGTCTGCATAGTAATGACATACCGAGGCAAAAGTATCAAGTGCCGAAAGCATAGCAGTATATAGGGAGATTGCTTCCTTATCCTCCTGCTTTTTAATCATGAATTCCTCAATTTCCTTTCTTAATCCACCGATACCCTTGTCAATCAGTTTATTATAATGCAGTTGAATGCCGGCCATGCGCCAGAGTGTAAAGGCTATGCCAGGTTCACTGTAGTAATGGTCGGAGGGGAGCGCTTCCTTCATCTCAGGGGCGAAAGCTCGTTTGGCTTTTTCCACAGTGGTCTTATCCTTCCAAAATGTAACCATCGCATCCAGTCTTTCAAGATTTGCCTGGCTGAGCCGGGGATTTTTTATGAGGCTCTCCATGGCTTCCTCATTGAGGTAGTACCCCATGGACGCCCCGTCTGTTTGTCCCGCAAAACCAATGGGTGCCTGGACCATCCGGCCGGCAAAAAGATCATTCTCGCGTATGGGCCGTACCTTGGCTTTCCATTGGACCTTTTCGCACCTGGCTTCTCTTTCGGCGACGGATACACCTGCTGAATCTCTGTAAACGCTGGTAAATTCCTCCATAAGGCCAACAAGGACATCCGGCTGCGGATGCAATTCAAAGGATTTCTTATCCATCGGATCATTCATGGGAGAAGGAAGGTATGCAGACAAAGCTAATACCTTATCGTTATTTCCTGGGGTTGCAGGGATTCCAGGGAAAAATCTGTGTAAACGGAGGATCCCACCCGGACCATCTCGAAAGCCACAGACTTTCCGCCTGCCATGACTTCTTTGGCACTTGGGATAGCATCTGGGAGCAATACATGCATCTGGGGATCATTGCCGCTGCCGGTCAGAACCAAAGAGATGATTTTATTTTCAGGGTCATGGTGGTATTGATATGCCACATAACCTTCGGACGCAGCATACCTGACCGTAACACTGACGGAATCTGATTTTGAGTATGTCCACCTGGGGGCAATAACAGGATTGTCAAACCGGGTGCTCTTGTCGCTTATCCCGCAAAGTCCCTCTACCAGTCCCGCCATAGCCGTCCCGGCAGCCCAGTTGTTTGGTCCCCCGTAAGAAACAAGCGGTGGTTTAACATAGTGAGCCTGGTCGGAAAGGGTCATGGCCAGGACGGCATAGATGCTTTTGTCTTTTGCAGACTGGATGGTTATGCTCGTGATATCCTTTTCAGGCCGGGGATTGTCAATGGCTGTCCAGCTGACACCGACATCAAGGCTTTCCTGGTTTTCCCCCCGCCAGGCGATACCTCCCCGCTGGCTTCTCAATGAAGGGAACCACCAGGAAGACAAATGCTTGTCCCGGATGATATAATGGGTCTCGTATTCCCCATCGCTGTAATGGAATACAATCGAACCGCAGACATTCTCACCACCGACCCTGTTGGAGGCATGCAGGAGATAGACAGAACCTGCCAATGCATTGACCGGTACAGTAACTTTGTCCGGGAACTCCTCTGTTGCGGAGACCGCAATCACCGCCTTACCCCCGTTATCTGAAGGATCTGTGATATTGAAATCGATCCCGGCGAACACCTGCCTGCCCACGGGAATATTCCTCATATCATTCCCTTCGTGTTCCACCATCCAGGCAACTGCCTCCGGTCCACCGGGAGCACTGATGTCCATGTTTGCCACCCCGGAAAGGTCCAGCGTTTTGAAAACCGGTACCGGGGGATCAGGGTAGGCACCCGTGTAGGCAAATGCCACCATATACCGGTTCTCTTTTCCCAGTTCATACAGCCGCTCAAGGATATCGGTCCCATATGCCTCAAAACCATTCCCGAATGCCCCCCTGGCAAGCTCACCTGCAGCATGTCCTGCGATCCCTCCATTCATGTACTGCCAGATTTCGTTATGGCTTCCAAATCCATTCTGGAAAGGAGGATAGATCGCATACCATTCCCCGGGCGATCCGGGTGGCAGATTCTCCTTCAGATCCTGGTAAGTCCTGATAATGGACAAGTTCTGTTCGGGTGCAAGGTTACGGTTCAGAGAATACATGTTTGAGTGAGAGATCTGCGTGTATATGTCCACTCCCAGTTTCCTTTCAATGCTTTCATCCTCGTCTATAAAATGGGTGAAAAATCTGCCGTTCCAGCTCAGGTTGTTCAGGTTGTTCCTTATCTCGGCGGCTCGCTTTCTGTATTTCTCTGCCATTTGCCCATCTCCCAGGTGCTGGTAGAGTTCCACCATACGGTCGCAGGCCAGTGCATAGCCGGTATTGTCACCGTAAAAAATACCGAACCTGGTCTTTTCAGGGTGTATCTTCATGTCGGTCCCTGTCCCCAGGTCCGGTGTGTATTCATCTTTGACCTGGAAATCCCACGAATCGATCGTGAAAGCACGTTTCAGCAGGTGGTATTTCGCAGACCAGCGGAGGGGATCAGTTACACTGTAATCCAGGGCCCTGTCAGCCGAAGCAATATTCCTTTCCAGGTAGAGGTCATCGCCGGTAGCTTTCCATCCAAGGTACATGATAAGTACATAGATGTATTCGCAGTGGTTCTCAACGGGCTGGCGGATGAACACCAGGTCTCCCTCGTACCGGTCCGTAAATTCAGGTCCGTAGGCAGTCTCCCAATAGCTCGGATTGATTAATCGCCTTACATTGCTCATGACCATGCCGTTCTCCCGCTGGGCCTGCCTGAAAAGGTCCACGGTCTCATGCCCGATGCCTTCGAAATACTGCATTCCCTTCATGGTATGGAAGTGGTCCAGCAGCCAGTAGACGAAATGGTGGTATGTATTCCCCCGGAACTTTGTGCTGCCAACACCGTTGTTTCCGAAGACACGCATCCCCTTTTCAAACATATCGAACATCCCGGAATAATATCCATGATCATCAACCTTCGTACGGGCGTCTAGATGGAAACTGAGCTCATTCAGGATCCTGTTCCTGCGGTCATATACCTTCACGGTATGTCTGCCCAGGGCGCCGCCGGCCCTGAACTCAATGATCGGGGCGCCCTGGGCCTGGAAATATTCCCTCCCGGCGCCATCATAAACCGAAATTGAATTTCCTTCCACACCGGCCAGGTATATTGTTTGCAGGGGTTCGGCTTCGTTACATTCCCTGAAAATTCCTGTTGAATTACCCGCCAGGAGCACAGGGCCCGATTTTTCAAATTCGCCCTGGAGGGCCCCTCCGTCGGAACTGCCCTGAACGGATTGGATCAATCCCATGATGATGACCAGGATGAAAATGGCATGTTTTTCCATGTTGCTTGGTTTTTGAAGTCCAAATTACAAAAGAGGATGATGAATCATTCAATGATCCTTCATCGAAGGGTTTGTTATTTTAAACATCGGGTAATCTTCCGTATTGATTATTGTCCCCTGAAAAAATATCCGCTTGGAAAAATAAATTATCCTGATCAGGTTATATTTGTAAATCCAGGGTTGATCTATTGGGGATCTTAAATCGAATATTTATTTATCAGTTAAATCATGAAAGTATTATTCATTGGTGGAACAGGCAATATCTCAAGCGCCTGTTCACGACAGGCTGTTGGGAGTGGGATTGAACTTTTCCATATGAACAGGGGAAAGGTCAAAGCCGATATACCTGCGGAGGTAAGAACAATCATTGCAGATATCAGGGATAAAAAAAAGGTGCAGGCGGCACTGGGTGACCTGAATTTTGATGTGGTGGTCAATTTTATTGCCTATACCCCTGAGGATGTAAAGCAGGATATTGAGATCTTTTCGGGCCGGACCAGGCAATACATATTTATCAGTTCAGCGTCTGTATATCAAAAAGTTGGCGGGCACCCGGTCATAACCGAATCCACCCCTCTTTACAATCCGTACTGGGATTATTCCAGGGATAAGATTGCCTGTGAGGATATCCTGAATGATGAGTATCGCAAAAACAGTTTTCCCATGACCATTGTTCGGCCGTCCCTTACGTACGATACCGTTATACCGGTAGCCATCGGTAGCTGGACGGATTATACCATCATTGACAGGATGAAAAAGGGCCAGGAGGTCATCATCCATGGAGATGGCACATCCTTGTGGACGGTGACCCATTCTGATGATTTTGGGAGGGCTTTTACCGGCCTTCTCGGGCACCAGCAGGCCATTGGCCATGCATTCCATATCACATCCGATGAACTGTTAAACTGGAACCAGATCTATGAAGCCGTTGCAGAAGCCGCCGGTACCGATCTGATGGCAGTACATATCGCATCGGACTTTATCTGTGATGTGGCTGATACCGTCGGCTGGGAATGGATGAGGGGAAACCTTTTGGGTGATAAGGCCGTGAGCACCATTTTTGACAACTCGAAGATCAGACGGTTTGTACCGGGATTTGAAGCGAAAATTACCTTTAGGGAAGGCATTAAAAAGACCGTGCAATGGTTTGAGGCGGATCCTTCAAGGATGGTCATAGATGAAGGAAATAACAGTTTTATCGATACAATACTAAAAGCATACAGGGGAGGTAAGTAATGGCAGAACTATTGAAAGCAGGACTCATCGGCTGTGGTGATTATCTGCGTTGGGAAATTGATGATCTCAACAGCAACACATACCTGAAAGTCAAATATACTTTTGATCTTGATCACGGCAAGAGCAGGAGAATTGCCGGAAAGATCAATGCAAACCCGGTCGACGCGGTCGGGGAGATATTTGATGACCCGGAGGTAAAAGTGGTGATGATCTTCACGCCGCCATGGGTACGGAAGGATCTTTTTCGCAAGGCCGTTGAATCCGGTAAACATATCATCACTACCAAGCCCTTCGGTTCCAACCTTGAGGATGCGGAGGAATTATACGGGATGGTAAAGGACAGGGTGAATTGTGCGGTGTATTATGGCCGGACCGGAAATGCCCATGTGGAAATGATAAAGAAAATCCTGGACAGCGGGGAGATCGGCCATCTGGCCCTTTACAAGGAAGACTGGCTGCATCATTATCCGGTCTGGAATGACTGGGCAACCGATCCTGAAAAGAACGGGGGACCGTTCATGGATGCCATGATACATAACCTTAACAAGGCCAGGTACCTGATCGGTTCGCAGGTAAAAAATATCCATTACTTCTCTGACAACTTTGCGCAGTCCTTAAAATGCAGGGATACCGAGTTTATGAAACTCGATTTCGAAAACGGGGCAGCCGCCTACCTGTTCATCACCTGGGCTGCCGACCTGGAGGTATTTGATCCCACCGGGAATGACCGGGTGCATTATGGCATTCAGCAGCTTATTACCAGTGAGGGCTGGTATATTACAGAAGAGGAACAGGATGGAATACCGGTCATCAGGGCTGTGAAGGAAAGAAAAGTAAAAACCTGGGAGGTGGGCCCGCTTTCTCACACAAAATATGATCAGTTCTCAATCAATTTGCAGGAAGGGAAACCTCAGGCCGCAGATGCCAGCGATGCCATCACAGACATGCAGATCATGGATGCAGCCGTAAAAAGCCTCTCTTACTGATGTAAACAGGGGATTGAGTACAGTTTTTATTATAATGCCAGGTCCGGGTTTCCCGGCCCGAAATGCTTCAGCATTACCATGGGATCTGTTTTTGACTGATTGGTAATCCTAACCCCTTCCATGGCAGCCTGCTCGCTGACAAAATACTCATCCTGTGTTAATTGCCCGAATCGTATCAGGGCAGGTGTTTCAATATCCCATATACCCATGGTGCCATGCCCCTGCATCATGATCAAACCATAGGAAGCAGCATCCCGGATGGTGGCTGTGGTACCCGGCGGAATGGTAAGCTCCTTGGCACTGAATGCATCCGACTTGTAACAGACCCAGTTTTCTATATAGCCATCCTGTTCCATTTCTTCGGGAGGCCCTACGGGAACGGGCTGCATAAAGCGGTTCTCACGGAAATCCGGATCGACGTTCAGGTCCCAGTCAATCACATCCATCAGGTGGTCGAAATCCCCTATGTGTTCGGTGGGTGTATCCTTCCAGAGAAATTCCTCAGGAATAACCTTTTCTCCTGCCAGGGACTGGTACATGGCAAATACATCGGATGCTTTCTGGGGTTCGTAGGTGCACATGCTTCCCGGTGCGTGCAGAAGTCCCGGTGGAACATCCCATCCCGTGCCGGTTTCGAGGCGATATGCCTTTGAAATGCTGGTAATTTTATTGTCTCCTTTTGCAAAATCCATCAGGCACTCTTTTACCTTCTCCCTGGAGGTTCCGGGTTCAATGCCGAAAAAAGTGTAGGGAAATTTTCCGCCGTGATTGTTCACCTGGGGCGGAAAGTAATATGCTTCGGGCTTTCCGATCTGGCCCGTTAGTTTGGCATGATCATCATCGTGATGAATGTGGTGGGGGAGGGCATCCATATTGTCGAAAAACTTGGAATACATGGGCCAGGAATTGTATTCGCCCCAGATGCGCTTGCCGATCAGCAGGTCTTTTAACTCCTCCACGGCGTCCCTGAAAAGGAATTTTTCCGTGCTGTCCCCATCCTCAAATACCACCTCGCTGAGTCCCTCGCTCCTGCCTGTCAGGGGACCATTATCCGCCGGTGTAGTTGACGAGAACCAGCGTTCATCGATCCCGCCCCGCTCTCCGCCCAGGGCATAATAATCATCGGGGTGCAACTTTATTCTCCTGCCCGGTACACAGAATGATCGGGGTACCCAGTTGGGTGCCAGCCTCAGGATACCCTGGCCCTGGTCAAAGGCCCGGTGAATGATGGATCGGTTGTCCATGGAAATATTTTTTAAGTATTTAGTATTATTGACGTGTTGTGTAATTGAACTAATTTCGACAAGATTTCAGACATAGCAAAATCTTTTCTACATGATTGATTGATTGATTACTAATGGAAATTATCACCTATATCTCAGGAAACCAAAATTCTCTGATTGTGAAGCAGTTGTTCTATTAATATCAGATGGAACCGTAGGTCTTGTATATGAAGATTGTTCGTTTGGAGAACCTTAGTCCGAGCACCATAAGAAATTTCCCAAGGTCTTCTGTGGAAGTATGAATAAGTGCATATTGTTCGGGCGTATCAATCCGCGGGTGACATACCCAGATCATCTCCGCGAACAATCAGTTGAATCTTATCCTGGCCATTTGTAATGCCAGATGTCAACAAATAAAACAAGAATATAAAAACAATTATTTTGAATGTTTTTCTATCAAATCTTCTCATATAAATTTCATTTAATGAGACAATTAATAACATATTGATCTAATCCTTCATAATCACGGTTCTTTATGTAATTATCTATAATATTATCATCCATCTCCCGTGAAATTTCCAATAACCGAAGGAAGACCTCTCTGCTGTTCTTCAAGTGTTGGGTTGCAGTCTCGTCTTTTTGCGTCCGCATTGCTTTTACATCAAGTCCAACCCATTCTCCATTTCGTCCATATCCATGTTTGTCGAGTATACGGACCTGATTAAATGCACGCCGCAGGTTAACTGAACCAAAGGATTTGTCCTCATCGAATTTCAAACCATTCTGGTCATTCAAATGCACGGTCCAGAGCTTTTTATGGGCTAGCGCATAACCCATCTCATCCGAAGGATCGAGTCCGGCCAAAATTGCATGGGCACTTTCAATGTTCACCCCCACTCTGTATGGATCGATGGAAAGATGTCCGAGCGCAATGGCATGTCCGATTGTTGGTATATAGGCCTGATCTACAGGTTCATTGGGTTTTGGTTCAATACAAATCCGAATTTTAGGATCATATTCAAGCATCTCATTGATAGCTTTTAATAAAAGCTCAACGGCTACTTTACTGTCCTTTGATTCACGAATATATGTTCCTTCTCTTGCTAGCCATAAAACCAGAAGATCAGTTTCCAGTGAGTTTGCAATGTCGATTGCGCGTTTGCTTCTTTCAATCGCATATTCTCGACATTTCGGATCATTAGAAGTGTAGCCACCATCAATTGTCATGGGGTCTTCCCATAACCTTGGTGCGACAAATTCAGCTATGAGGCCATGGTCTTTCAATTTCATACCAACTGCTGATGCTTCTTTAATAATCTTTTCAGAAGAAAGATTGTTCATATCTGGTACGGCATCATCATCATGAAATTGAACTCCGTCAAAGCCAAGTTTTTTATACAATGAAATTTTCTTATTGAATTCGATGGTTTCCCGGACTGCCGGACCAAATGGATCAGCTCCTTCATGAATGTTCCATGGACCAAAAGTAAATCTAAATTCTCCAGTCATCTTTTTATCTCCTATTCGTTATATTAATTAAAATGTTAGTTATGATCGATTACCACTTTGGTTTTGGAAAGATTTATTGACTTCTCTGATGACATGTTCAATAACATGATCACGCAGGGAATTAATAGATGTTAGGTAGTTGTCCACGAACCGGTTGGAATGCACCAGGTCATCGAAGATTGATTCAATCTTCAGGAAAGCCAATGGATCAGCTGAAGCAGCATCAATGGTCTTTTGCCTGAGCACGTATATCATGGCATCTTTTATTGGATAATTGTACCCTGGTGTATCAGCCCTTTCTAAATAATAGCACCAGGCAGCTATGATCAGCGTTCCGATTTTTATTGATCCATCGTTTACTAGTTGTGTTTTAATCGAAGGCAATACGAATTTAGGTATTTTGGCAGAGCTTTCGCTACATATTCTCGATAGCCGGTCCTTCAGATATGGATTTACAAATCGCTGAATAATGCTTTCTTTGTACATTTTCAACTCAGTTTCTTCCATTTCTTTTAACAGTGGGGTAATCTCATCATCCCTAAACTCTTTCAATTTATTTCTGAGCTGAGGATCCATGACGGCCTCGTCAATGTAAAAATAGAATCTGTTTATATTTCTACAGGAGGATTCAACATTTTTTATGCTGGGATTCATTCAACCAGGATTATTTTCAGTCCGTAAGTTTTCTCCAGATTCAGTTCAATCCGTCCCGCTGATTCAGTTCCCAGCATATTCGCGTTCTGCAGGTAGTTCTTTGCCTTTTCAAGCGATTCAACCCTGCATACCAGGGCCAGGATTTCTTCCCGCTCACTGCTCAGAAATCGCAAATTGGGTTTTTCAGGAAGATACCATAGATCATCTTCTGATTTCAGCGGATCCAGGAACTTCTCCCATTGGTTTAAATATGCCTGTGTTTTATAGCCGATATGGACCTCTTCGATATATTTGAATCCCAGGGGGCCACCTTCAATTTCCCTGAGTGCATTGCGAAGGGAATCTATCCTTTCCCCCGGTTCCGGCCTTAAGTTGCATGAATCACTCAGGTGTACCGGCAGGCGACCGGTACATAATTCCTTAACGGTAATGTTTATCAGTGATGAATTGGGTTGGCTGGTATAGTCGAATCCCAGTTTCTCAAGTTTTTCGGCGCTTGTCCGGGCGTTAACATAGGGACAAAAAATCAGGGTGTTGTACCTGGCGTGAATTTCTTCGCCATTGACCTGTTCAAGGGGAAAGGGCCCGCAGGGTTCAAGGATCACATTTCCCGCATAAATACCTGTATACCGCTTTGTCCCGTATGTCTCGGGCTCAAAAAATACCGGTATTTTCAGCTCTTTAACAAATAAATGATAAAGTCTGTCAAATACTTCCGGAGCTTTCACAGGGAGGGTGATCCAGTGAACCCGGGATATCGCCGGACCTGTGATTTCTTGATCAACAGCAAATTGGTTATAAATTATGCCCGATAAGGCCAGCAGCAGCGCGAACAGAAAGGTTTTCATCAGATGGTATTTTGATTTGGGTTGAGTCTGGCATTCCAGTGCCTCAACATATCATCACTTACCGTGCCTGTATCAGGCAGGGGATTTACATAACCGTACCTTTCATATTTTGCGTTTCCTGTGTTATGGTAGGGCATGATGGTGAGGGCCTCCAGTTCAGTGTAATGCCTCCTGATCCGTAGCAGGTTTTTCAGATGCACTTCATCATTATTTAGCCCGGGAATAATCGGGCACCTGAGTTCAATCCGGGCATCCCGGTGGTATAAAAATTCAAAATTCCCGAAGATCAGGTCATTGGAGACCTTCGTTAAATCTTTGTGTTTATCAGGCTCGGTTACCTTGTAATCATAAAGAAAGAGATCGACACAGGGTAGAACGGCCTCAAATTTCTCCCGGGTGGCCAGTCCACCCGTGTCAAGGCATGTATGCAGACCATTCTTCTTAGCCGTCCTCAGGAGTTCAAGGGTGAACCCAAACTGGTACAAGGGCTCCCCTCCGGAAACGGTTAGTCCGCCTCCGGATTCCTCGTAATAGGCAAGGTCTTTCATCACGGTCTCCATGACATCTGCTACAGACAGTTCCTCACCGGTCATCCGCAGAGCATCCTGCACACATGCATCTGCGCATTTTCCGCACATCCGGCAAAGGGTGCGGTCAATCGTGTGGGCATCATGCTGGACCCGATGAACCTCATTGGGACATACATCCACACATTCGCCGCAAAGGGTGCATCTTTCTTCAAAAAATGCCAGTTCCTTATCCATGCTTATGGATTCGGGATTGTGGCACCATATACATTGCATGGGGCACCCCTTCAGGAACACCGTCGTGCGAATCCCGGGACCGTCTTCCATGGAGCTGCGGTGTATGTCCAGTATGACCGCCTTCATTTCGGTTATTGCAAGGGTAAAAGTATTTCTTTGCCCGGACTGATGTCATTCAGGTACTTATCCAGTTCAAGGATGGTGCTGGCCGTATATACCATGCAATTGATCCAGCCTTCCTGGTCAAGCAGGTTGGTGACCAGGTATGTCGGATAATGTCCCGATCCCGGATCCTGTACACTCAGCAGGGTGTTTGCCAGATCAAGGGCCTTGGCCAGGTACAGTATCTTTCCCGTTTTATCGTAGGCTTTACGGTAGACCTCTATCATGCTTGCGGAGCTGGTATTTACCGGCGTATAGAAATTATACTGTTCCAGCACGCAGGGCGTTATCCAGTCTACGCTCTTAATGCCCCAGTAGTCCCCCGGCAAGGGATCCTCCCAGATGACAAACTGGTCCTCTGCAAACCTGATCAGTTCTTCGGCCTCACTGACAAGGGATGAATCCTGATCTGCGGAATCAAGCAGGCGCAATGCATAACTGCAGGCCTGCCCCTTGGAAAGGTTTTTATACCTGTCGGCCGGTTTCTGGTCCTCAAACTGCCCTTCCCAGTTAAAATCCCTCACCATGTTTTCCTCCATCCATGCCAGGGCCCGGCTCGCACATCCCGAAAATCCGGTATGTCCGTATTCTTCACTGATCCTGTCCAAAAAACCAATGACCCCGGTCGGTACCACAAAGTTCCCCGACACAGGCGCCCCGTCCTCAAGATAGACCAGAAGGTGCCAGGTCCCATTTTCCAGCTGGATCTTCCTGTATGTTTCTGCAATTCTCAGGGCAGCATCAGAATATTTTTGATTCCCTGTCGCATCGAACAGATCCAGGTACACCTGTCCCGCAGCAGCCGGATATATCAGCATCATCCTGTCGGCAAGGGATTTCCCCCGGTATTCATGCTTCATATCGGCGTATATCGGGCCGGTATAGGTAGGCGGGAAATATTGAAGCGGTTTGCCCGCGGGTTCGGAGATATGAATAAGGTAATCGGCAGCGTTTACGGCGATCCTGATGGCTGTCTCCTTCTCCAATGGGTCATCTGTAAGTTCAGAAAATAGCAACATCCCGCTTACCACGGCCGAGAACATTTTCGCGGGATACCCGTACAGACCATAATCCGGATCGGGCTTGCCATGCTTTTCCCAGTACTGGATATAGGGTGCCTGGTACAGATACCTGAATAATCTTCCGGCACTTTCACTGTAATCCATGTCCTTGGGATTATATGGTCCCCTGTAGGGAGAGGCGCGGTAAAATTCCCGTTCGCCGGAACGGGTGATCACCTGGCCGTTGTTCAATGCTTCCACCAGAAGTTTTACGGGTCCTGTTTCGACTTTGTCCCACACCGGTGACAGGGTTGCCCATGGCTTTTCTGTGATAAACGAAAGGGTATCTTCACTGCCTTCCTGGAGTATGGAGAGCCGGTATTCCCCGGCTGATTCCGTTTCCGGGAAATCAAATGCCGGGGCATAGATAAACCTTTCGGAATGGGTGTTCCAGAATGGTGTTTTACCGGGAACCCCGGGATGCACCGCAAGCCTGCTTTCCTTCCTGGCCAGGTTCTGTAATTCAAGGTATGTGGGAAAAACAATGGCCCCATCTGGGACCGGCTTGCCACAGCCTGGCAACAGGACCAGTAATACCCATACTGATAGGATTATCCGCTTATCCATCTGTAAGTACATCCCTGTTTATAATGGATCACTTCATAATCCCGGAATGCCTCTGCCAGGTGTTTGCTGAGCATTTGAATACCAAATTCCTCAGATGTCCCATGATTGACAACAACGAGTGGTTTCCCGGTATCTTCGGCGTAGGTGGTCTGGATCCAGGTGCTGATGGAATCATCAATGGAGATGTAAAGATCGGGCTCTAATTGCATGAAATTCATCGGGTTACTGATACAGCCTGTCCCGACGCCGACAGATCTGACCATATAATCTTCATCACCGTAAAAGGCAACCCCCGGCTGGCCTGCAATGCTCAGCCTCGATGCTATGGATGCTGCCATTTCTATGGCAGGTACCGGCTGGGTTTTATATACATTATAATAAGTTTCCCTGCGAATAATATCCTCGTTTGAAAATCCCAGTGCCTTTCCGAATGCATAGGGGATACCAATATCCGGGATTTTATCCCAGACATCATGACAACGGATGATCACCAGGCCATTCTGAAGGATCCACCTGGCTTTCTCATCCCTGAGTGCCAGGTATTCTTGCTGTCCCGTACTGGGATTTTCAATATGTTTCCATTCCTCTGCTTCCAGGTCCCTGTGGGCATAAAAGGTTGGTTCGTGCACGATGAGTATGTTCACACCATCCCTGACCGCCTGCCTGCAGGTTTTCCAGTAAGGCATCCATGCCGTTCCGATCTTGTTGACCGGGGTTACCGGATCCCCGATAATGATCTTATCGACGGACGGCTCCTTTACCTCAATGAGGGAGCGTAAATATTTGTTCACATCTTCAGCTGTCAGATTTTTCATGCCGGTTGGGATTGATTCATTGGCTAAAACATTACTGAAAGTCATGCTGGCGCCGAGGGTGCCCAGTCCTGCCGTGCTTACAAATTTTCGTCTTTTCATGATGGCCTGTATTTATTTGGATAGCTTATTGATCCTGATCCTTAAGGTCCTTGTAACTGATCAGGTTGATGCCCTTCTTTTTGATGACATGCTTGACTTTTTCACTCGTAAACACCCTGGTGACCCAGTCCCTGTCTACGGCAACATCTTCATAGCCGGTATGCCAGATGGCCCGCATTTCGGGATTGTCGACCGCCGGATGGTCCACGAAAAGATAAAATCCGGGTTCAAGCTGTTCAAGTGCGGCGGCAAAATTAGTTATCCTCTCGGCCAGTGTGCCGGCATCTCCCCAGCCACCGAAGCGTTTAAAATCATAAGGTCCCATATCAATATCAAGATCATACTCCTTCCTGAGCCTGGCCACCACAGCACCGATCTCTTCATCCAGTCCGGCCGCTCCCATATGGATGCCTGCATGTGATGCCCAGGGTACATATTTCAGGGCCAGTTCAATCTGGGCGCGCAGTTCTCTCTCTATTTCTTCAATGTCCCAACCTGCCTCCTGCATTGATGTGTTGGGGGGAAAGTCTTCCCGTTTCCAGACCATGGGATAAAAATACCCGTCTTCATCCGAAATGCTCGGGGCATCTGTCAGCGGTCCCCATTTCATATTTTCCCATTCACTGGTCAGGGCCAGGTGAATCCCGACATCAAGATCAGGGTTGTCTTTTAACATTTTTACGGCTTCCGGGAACCATGGACAGGGGGGCATCAGTTCAACGGACCGCATGATCCCGTTCCGGTAGGATTCTATACAGCCTAGATTGGCGGCATGGGAAGAACCGATATCATCACCTCGGACCAGCATGTATATCTCCTTGTCCGGATTGAATTTCTGGGTAAAACCCGTAAGGGTGATCAGGAGGATCAAGAGTGCGGAGAGAATGTTTCTTTTCATTTTTAATCTTTTTGAACCGGAAACCATGACATGTGATTTGAAGCCTTCTGCCAGAGCTGTTTATTATGATAGCAGTCCAGATGTGTAACCAGTGTGTACCCCAGTTTCCTGCCCGTTTCGGCTATTTCCCGTACATGTGAAAGTTCTTTGTCCGGGGCTTTTTGCCAGGCAACCCAGTCATGGAACATGACCGGCATATGTTCGTTCTGCTCGCTGCGGGTACGGACCTCTTTAAGCATATACTCAACGGGATCGCCATATTCTTTTCTGTACATCCACGCCGTATCGCTGTATCCGCTGACGAATCCCATCACCTCCGGGTGACCAAGTAATTTATAGTTAATGAATTCCCTGCTTCCATCGATCCCGGATAAATTTGAATTAATCATCCTTGTTCCCAGTTTGACCACCATTTCAAATTCTGCCTTTGATTTTTCCGTGGCATCAAAACCCGGGAGGAAGGGGCCGTCATCACTGGTACCGCATATGGCTATCCCGGTCGGTCGTCTCCCGAATATTTCACTATGTATCTGGAAGGACCGTTCATAATCAGCCTCCAGTATGTCCACAGGTTTCCCTCTTTCATATCCCAGACCAACATGAGAATAGGAATGATCCTGCATATCGAAGAGAGGATCGTCTGCTGTCTCCTGATGAAACGCGGTGAATTCCAATTTCATGTTTTCTAGGGTAAAGCCCCTGCAAAACATGGTGACAGGAATCTCGTCCTGGCGATGGACCTTCACGAGCTTTTCGAGAAAACCGGCCATCTCTGCAGGTTCGCCCCACCATTCTGTATCGTAGCGCAACAGCATCAGTTTTTCCTGTACCCCCTTGCGGCAAACTGCCATCCTGGCTGGCATGGCATAAAATACGGCCGTAATCAAACCGGCATTTTTAATGAAGGTGCGTCTGTTCATTTTATTATGCATATATGAATCGTGTCTGTTCATCAATACCCCACCCGGAGGAAGCTTACCTGACTTTAGCCAGGGTTTCAGCAATCAGGTTAGCCATTCTTTCTTGCTGGATGGCCAGGATCTCACGACCTTTTTCGGGACTTGCCCACAACCTGGGATCCTTTCCCCCGACCCCGACCGGCCATTTTGATGTATCGGCAGGCAGGTATTCCATTTTGACAAGTTCCGGCCGCAGCGCCATAACCAGAGATGTTTCATTCATGGCAGCATGGTCGACCATGATACCCATTCCCTCACTGTCCCTGTAACCCCAGCAATGCAGGATCTTAAGGCCATATTTTTCTTCCCATTCTTCAGTATGATCGATTACATATCCTGTTGAGGGACCATGACCATGGGCTACAAGCACCTTGAAACCGGCACGGCTGACCTGTTTCAGGATGGCTTCCATCATGGCCCTGAAATCCTCATTGGAGATCCAGTAGGAACTGCCATCCAGCTGCTGGCTGGGATAATAATTTTTGTCAGCTTCCTCGCCATAATATATATCCATCCCATACAGTTCTTCCTCATTGATAATCTCTTTTCTGTCGGGCCCCATAAACAGCATTGGATATACGATCCCGCCTGCTTCCCGGGCCAGCATGATAAAAAATTCTCTGGACTGGAGCCCGTCCGAGCCCAGGGGAAGGTGTTCACCATGCCATTCTAAGGTTCCCAGAGGCAGATAAGCCACAGGTGCTTCTGCCAGGCGTTCCCTGAATGCTGTGGGCGTAAGTTCTTCAAACAATACTTTTTCTGCCATCTGCTTATTTACTGGTTGGATCTGGCTATTGCACGATAGGAGGTAAAATAAAACCGGTAAGAAAGGTAACAATTTCATGGTTCATGTTTAAATTACTGCAAATTACAATAATCCGGGCTGGCATTGGTCCAGATATTTCATAATTGCTTCCATTATTGTAATATATAACTCAAGCAGGCAGGGCCATAATCAGTGCAGCAGGTTCGTTGGTCCTGTATCTGCAGGCTTCATTTTGGCAATTATAAAGAACCTGTCCCCGGTAGCTATTTTTTCAAATTCACCAGGAATTTGCAAAACATGCAATAATGCATTATTCACGATCATTAACTATTTTGTGATCTTCCCTTTCAGGAGGAGCCTAACTTTATTATCTTGGGGTCACAATACGGCAATTATTAGAAGAATGAATATCCGCCGCATATTGCTCCTGGCCTTTTCAATGTTTATTTTCATTTCCTTCACGGATGTGGTTCATTACAGCAAGCATTTCGGGACCAACAGGACCTTTCGGGTTTTTACACCCCTTGATTATGATCCGGCAGATACCGCTGTAAGATATCCTGTTATCTGCTATTTCCATGGATGCCGCGGTAGTTATTACAAGGATGGTTTCACCAGCTACGCTGACGGGGATACCGTGCCTCCGTCGCTGCCTGGCCGGATCCACCATCCGGAATACGATGTCCCCTATAATGCTGATTTTGAACGCTATTCCGATCTGAACAAGGTGATCATCGTGGCTGTGGATGGAAAGATACCGGGATATGATGAAGATGGCTGCGGGGTATATTATCCATATCACCATGAACCTGGCTGGGATAAAAACGATTACAATTTTTCCCTTTACATCAGGGAATTGTTTCAGGTGGTCGATTCATTGTATAATACCATTCCCGGTCCCCAGGGCAAGGCCATCACCGGACTTTCCTACGGAGGGCATAGTTCCATGTGGGTATCTGCGGCCAATCCGCACCTGATCCGCAGCTGTTCCCAGTTTGGCCATTCACCCCATTACTACAGGGCGGGTCCTCCCCCCATTACCACCCCGGTCAATGTACAGGAACTCTGGCGAAATTACAGGAACCTTCCTTTCAGGGGTTCCACCAATACAATGGATTATCTGAGGGACTTCAGTGAACAGACATCCGCTGTTTTTAAGGGAGCCGGATTTCCGAGTGAATTCCACCTGGCAGATTTCTGCCGCCACTGGGCCGGGGATATCCCCGAACAGTTTGATTTTCACATGAAATATTTCCGGTCAGAGAAGGCCACCCCGGAATGTTTCTCGTATATCAATTTTTATCCGGATTTCGATGTTTGGGGCTATCGTGTTGAAACAGAGAAAGCTGAAGAGGGCTGGACCTACTTAAGGGACGTTACCGAGAATGGCTTCGGTTTGTATACCAGGTTCAGGTTCCCGTTCGGTAAATCCTGTGGCAACTATAAAATAAAAGTGACGAGCCCTCCCGTTTATCTCCCCTGTAGTTTCTATGCCATTTCCAGGTATAACTATGAAACCGGAAATGTGACATCCACTCCTGTGCAGGCAGACAGCCTTGGAAGACTGGTGATAGAGACCGGGGGAGGGAAGGGAGATGAAATTGGTATATCCGGAAATGGACTTTCGTCACCGGTCCTTTTTATAGCAGATACCCTGCATGAAAATCTCTACGTTGAAGCCGGCAGCAGGATTTCTCTCTCCTTTGAAGTGATCAATCTGTCCTCTTCCAGGCTGGATTCTGTAGTCTTCAGCTGTACTACGGAAAATACCGAGGCCATTTGCATTGAAACCGGCCCCAGAGCCTATGACCTGGAACCCGGGAAGGTCACCGTACTGCATGACCTGGTTACCCTCACGGGGAATTTCACCTCCCGGAACAGGAACCTTGCCTATTTGAGGCTTGGCATACATCATAAGGGTAAACCTTCCCTGCGGGAAAGGATTATACAGGTCCATATCACAGACAGCATAAAAAAAATTTCTGCTGAGAATTTCATGATATTTGACGGCCGGAGCGAACAACTGCCAGTGTACCGGTATGACTGGGGGGACTGGAACAACAGGGTCAGGCTTGAAACCATCTCTGAAGGCCTGGGGAACGGGAATGGTGTGGCTGAACCCGGTGAAACCTTCTCAGTCTGGATCAGAATACCGGAAGGAGAAGATCCTGTCGACCTGGATACATGGCACCCGGTTGTGCCTGTCGGGGGACAGGGATCAATGGATGTCCATGTGGAAAATGTGAATGAATACCTCTGGAGTACCGGAAGACCATTGCTTTCTGCCCAGATGAGATTCCCTGTCAACCATGCTGGAAACCAAAGCTCGACCCTGAATGTCCAATCGGAACTGGTCCGGTTGTTGCCCGCCAACGATTGTCACAGGGGCAGTGTGGACAGAATTTATATCCACTACTTCCGGGTTCCGCTCAGGATGGACAAAATCATAATCGATAACTAAACTATAAATGGATGAAAATGAAAAGGAGAAAATTCATTAAAACAGCTGCTCTGGGTACTGGAGCAATCACTTCAGGGGCATCTTATGCTTTCGGAGCAAACGGACAGAATAAAACAAAAATTGGTTTTATTGGCGTGGGTGGACGGGGAAGAGGATTGTTAAATGCAATATTGACAATAGATTGGATAGAAGTGCCTGCCATTTGCGATATTAATCCGAAAGCTTTGGCTGCCACACAGGAAATATTAAAAAAACATGGACGTCAGAAGGCGACCGAATATGGTAAAAACGAGCTGGAGTATAAAAAACTTGTTGAACGGGATGATTTGGATGCTGTCATCATTGCTACTTACTGGCAATGGCATACACCCATGGCTGTTGATGCAATGAAAGCAGGTAAATATGCTGGCGTTGAAGTACCGGCTGCTTTATCCATTGATGAATGTTGGCAATTGGTACATACATCTGAAGAAACAGGTATTCCATGCATGATGATGGAAAACTGGAGTTTCAGGCAGGATAATCTGGCTGTACTCAACATGATAAGAGAAGGTATATTCGGTGATATTGTTCATTGTCATTGCGCTCATTCTCATGATTGTATTGATCATTGGTTTTTTGATTCAGAGACAGGTGAAGATCGATGGTCGGCAGAATTTCTTTTAAAATATAATCGCGATCAATACCCAACACATAGTTTAGGGCCTGTATTAAGCTGGATGGATATACCTTGTGGCGATACATTTGACCATATTACTTCAATGGCAACAGACAGCAAAGGTATCAATGCCATGTTTACTGATAGATTTGGGAGTGACCATCCTTCGGCCGTAAGGAAATATGCACAGGGTGATATTGTGACCAGTATGATCCGTACAAAGATGGGCAAGACCATAGTGGTAAACTATGATATGCAATTACCACGTCCATATGATAACCGCTGGACCATACAGGGAACAAGAGGTATCTATAACGAACAACGGAATGCGATTTACCTGAAGGATATTAGCCCGGAATATCACCAATGGGAGCCATTTCCACCCTACCAGGATAAGTATAATCACCATTTCTGGCAGGAAGGAAATACCTATCAGGGAGGCGGACATGGAGGAGTTGATCTTATTGAGCTGGGTTATTTTGCTGAAGCTGTCCGTGATCAGAAACAGACTCCTCTTGATGTATATGAATCTGTTCTGATGAGCTGTGTTGTTGCTCTTTCAGGTGATTCTATTGCCAGCGGCAGCCAGCCTGTTGAAGTTCCGGATTTTACAAGGGGAAAATGGAAAACCAGGAAACCAGCATTTGCTATTTAGGATCGCAGGTGAAGTGCAACAACAGAATGGTATTACCCGGACCGGCCCTTGGGTAACTTTGACCGGTCCGCCATGGTTATAGGATGAGGACTCCCTACAGCCAGTCGACTTTTGTGGAAGAATCGTGGGGCCTCCCTATGATATGACCGTACAATTCCGGTCTCCTTGCTTTGCGATAGCGGTAACCTCCCGCCAGCTCAAGCTTGTCAGCGGTACAAAGTCCGACGGCAACCTCATCATCAAAACTCCGGCATTCAGCGATGATCTCTCCGTAAGGATCGAAGATCATGGAATTCCCGTTTTTCACCTGGTCGTCCTCCATGCCTATGGGATTTGAGAAAACAAGATAGATTCCATTATCGTAAGCCCTTGCAGGCAGCCATCTCATCAGCCATCCCCTGCCTTTCATGCCGTCAAATTCTTTCCTCAGGGATTCGGGATCATCGTGCCGGTTATCCCAGAGCTTTTTGTCGCACCAGTCCCGCCCGGGCATGGAGGAAGGGGTACAGCAGGTTACATGAGGTGCGAAGATCACCTCAGCACCCAGCAGGGCCGTTGCCCTGACATTTTCTATGATATTATTATCATAACAGATCAGGATACCGCATTTGCAACCAAAGAGATCAAAGACGGCATATTCATTGCCGGCCGAAATGTATTTGCTGATAAAGGGATGCAATTTCCTGAACCTGGCCACCATTCCTTTCCCGGCAACGCAGACATAGGTATTGTAAAGCTTTTCTCCTTCTTTCTCGACCAAACCTGCAAGGACCGCTATATTGTATCTGGCAGCTATCCGGATCAGCCGGGAGATGCTTTGCCCGGAGGGAACTTCCTCAGCCAGCTCGAACATCTGCGCTTTGTCCAGGTTCCTAAGAAAAGTATAGGATGGGATGCAAAGTTCGTGAAAGCAAATTACCTGGGCGCCCTGGTCCGCTGCCCTGACGGTCAGTTCTTCAATCCTTGAAAAATTATAATCCTTGTCACCGTTCCTGGTCTCAAACTGGGCCGTGGCAATCCTGATGTCCTTCATATTGATTGTGTTTCAGTGATATCGCGTATATCCGGAAAACATATTGAACCCTGAAGCAAGATCAAAAATAATATTGTGAAAATCAATCAGGTCCTCATTTTTTCATCCTTATCTTCACCGGTCCGAAAAGTCCCGCCTCGAGATCATCCAGCAGGGGAATGCCGGTTCTTCCCCAGAAGGTGATGGATTCCTCCACGTCATTGATCAGGCTCATTTCATTGTGGACCAGGTTCCCAACCCTGATACGAATGCTGTTTTCTCCTTCGGTCAGGAAACCGGAAATATCGAATTCGAATGGTCTCCACAGGCGGGAGCCCGCATTCTCCCCGTTGATCCAGACCTCGGCCATGTAAAGCACGCTGCCAAGGTCCAGTATGGCTTCCGTACAGGAACTGTCCAGCTGGACAATGGTTTCATAATCGACGAAGCCTGTAAACCTTTGCAGGCCGTAGTCATACCAGGATCCTGGTTTTCCCGGGGACCGACCCTCACAACGGAATTCCACCGGGGCAGTGAGGCTATCTGTGTATGCCCGTGGATCATGGCGGATGTACAATCTCTGTGCACCGGCGGGGAGTTCAATTTTCGAGTCATGGATAGTCAGCCGCTGGGCTCCTGACCATGCCACTGATTGATCTGAGATCCCGGGCAGTTTTGCCAGGACGGCTCCCGGGGGAAGATTGATCCTCCACCAGACATATTCGTGGGGACCGATATGCTTTTTGGGATTATCAAACAGTTCAATTCGTTCGCTGTAGATCTTTTCAGAGGCTTTGAACGGAGCATTCCAGGCGCTGTCTTCAAAACCGGGATCATGCCATCCTTCGGCCAATGTCCCTGATTCTTTCCAGTCCCCGTTGGTTTCGATCACGCCAACCTCTCCGTCCCGGGTCCTGTACCTTC
>LJUP01000312.1 GCA_001303955.1 Bacteroides sp. SM23_62
GGACCAGGGGAGGGACTAAAATCCAACAGAAAATATAAGATAATCAATATTTATGTGAATAACAAGTAGATCCGTAAGATTGCTTCTTTTCTGTTGATCCTCAACATTACGAATCGAAATCATGCATTTCTTCTTATGCAATCATTTGGGATTTGTAGTTATTTGCCGGGATAGGATAAATGATCCAGCCGTATAGATACTGACTCAATGCAAACGGTAATGCGGGCGTTAAAGGAAATCCCATGTCCCCGGAGATCCTGTTTATGGTCCCGCGGTTTAAGAATTAAAGGTTATCAGGCCGGTATCAAATTGAAAGGAATCTCAACCACTGATTCGAAATTCTCACCTGCCTCCAGAATATCTTCACCAGTTGATGACGATATCACGTCCTTCTTTCTTCAATGCTTCAAGCCTTTTTAAAATGCCGATCAAACTCTTTGATGAGCTGGTGTTAAAATGCTCGAGTTGTATATTAATGGTAGTTTTCTCCCCTGGATTCTGAATGTATTCTTCAACCCAGTTTACGATTGGTTTGAATACTTCAACGGTATTTTCAGGGTTTGATCTGCCTGTAATTTCCAGCAGGCCCTGATTCGAGTCAGATCTCACGGCTGGAGTTTTGGGTGTTCCCATAATGGCTAGTTCTTCCATAAGAGCCTCAAAATTTTAAGTGAAAATAGTAATTTTTATTGTAACATCCTTTCTTGCGGAAACCTTATGATTGATAACGGTATACGTTACCCTTGATAAATGTGTTCCAAAAATTAATGTTATTAACTATTGTTTAATCGGAAAATAGCCAAAAGGTAGCCGGGGAATTTGAAATAAATTATATTTTGTATTCAAGTATTTTTTCAGCTTCTTCCTTATCGCAATCCATGATATAGGGAATATGGCTTATATTACTTGCCTCCCGTGTTAAAGCGGCGATATCGTTCCGGTCAATATTTGACAGGGAAAATTTACGGGATCCACACATGATCTGTCTTAATCCCTGGTGAAGCCTTTTCAGATAGGTATATAAGCCGATCGCACCGGTTGGGATTTCATCAAATTTAGCTCCGAATCTTGTCTGGAGTTCCGGCGAGGTCTCGAATATTTCATCCTTTCTTCGTCCAAAACGGGAAACATAAACAGGCAGGTCATCCTTTTCGATGCATAGACCAATATTTTTTCCCACCATTGCTGCAGCCAGGGGCGCCCTTGCCATGCCGATCATTTTAAAATAGGGAGCACCCAGTGCCAGTCCCTTGAACATTTGATCTTCCATGGATATACCACTGGCAATGGCGGCAGCTGGAATGTATTTGCCATAATCAGCCAGTTTGACGAGGTATTTATAATACAGCGACCAGAGTTCCACCGGTGGTACTCCCCATTCGTTCATCATCCTCCAGGGACTCATACCCGTGCCACCTCCGGCTGCATCAACAGTCAGCATATCGATTTTTGCTTCCGATGCACACTTCACCGCAATAGCAAGATCGCTTGGCCTGTAGGCACCTGTTTTCAGGAATATATACTTTGCTCCCGAGGACCTGAGTTTTTCCACCCTTTCAATGAAGCTTTCGATTTCGACCATTCCCAAACGGGAATGCCGCTCAAACTCATGGAACACGTGTTTATTGAAGGCATCTATTACATTCGGATCATGGGGATCTGGAAGTACTACATACCCTCTTTGCTTGAGCATCTGTGCACGCTTTAAGTCCTTGATCTTCACCTCGCCTCCTATATCTTTGGCACCCTGTCCCCATTTAATCTCCACTATCTCAATTCCCAGCTTTTCAATGGCATATTCATGTACTCCCAGCTTTGTATCTTCTACATTTGCCTGTAAAACAATGCCCCCATAACCATCCTGTTGCCATTGCTGGAAGAGTCTTATCCTTTTTTCAAGCTGGGGAGAGTGAACCACCCTGCCGTCCTTGATGGTAGATTCAGGATCCATACCACAGACATTCTCCCCAATGGTAAGCAGTATGCCGGAGATGGCGGCACCTATGGCAAGCCCTTCCCAGTTATTTTTGGCAATATTCGTTGAACCCAGTCCGGGCACAACGATCGGGATCTTCACCTTGATGCCGTTATCATGTCCAAGGGTCTGTTCCAGGTTTACATTTTCAAAAAGTGCTTTTTCAGAATCTTCTTCAATTCCATGTGCACCACGGCAGCTTCCCAGTATGGTAAAATGTGACAGATCCACCGGGTATTCTTTCTCGGATGCTGAGGTGATCAGCCCGAAAGGCTGGGGATAAATCACTTCAGGTCCCCTGTAGGCTGATTTTCCGATTTCGCACATTCCTATGCAACCGTCCACACAGGTAGCGCACATACCACTAATTGGGACTATTGAATCTTCTGTCCGGTTTTTGGTGAGGGTAGCAGCAGAAGCATTTAAATTTCCGTATTTCATTTTTATTCTTTTGGTTTGCAATCTATAATGATAATGTTCATTTTCCAGGTTAACATGATAATGGCTGGTAATTACTGCAGCCTCCGCATAAGAGATTTTCTGGCCTTGGCCCGTCACACCTGAGTGTACATGCCGGACAAACATAAATACATCCGCCACACTTCCTGCATACTTCAGAATTTTCCTGGAAAGGGGTATCGATTTTTATTTCCCGTCCCCTGTTCGAGAACCCGATGGCTTCCGCCATCATTTGCTCATTGCACATCCTGATACACAGTCCACAATAAATGCAGTTCTCCCATTTGGGATGGAACCGCACCCTGTTTAATCCTATCTCCGATGCAAGGTCCTGTAATTTTTTAGACGTCGGGCATTGTGAAATCAGTAATTCAAGTATCAATTTCCGTGCATTCACAATCCTTTCACTTGTCGTCCGGACACGAAGACCCTCCTCAACCGGGTATGTGCAGGAAGTTACCAGTTTGGTTTTATCAGCCATTCCTATTTCTACAATACACAGTCGACAACCACCCCATGGTGACAAGCCTTCTTGATAACAAAGTGTCGGGATCCTGATACCAAGGAAATTTGCTGCTTCAATGACAGTAAAGCCCTCTGGTGCATCAAAGTTAATGCCATCAATGTTTATTTGCATTCCGATATGGTTTTATTTTCTTTTGCCAGGCGCTCAATATAATCTTGCCCATCCTTAGTTTCAAGATCACACCTCAGGCACCTTCTGGCTTCTCTGATCGCTTGTTTTTCAGTCAGTCCCTGATTCACTTCCCTCAAATTGTATTTTCTTTTCTCAGGTGATAAAGTCGGCATTTCCGGTCTTCTCGTTATGGATAATGCATCCATCTCTTCATCTGAAAAATCAACAGGTTCTATATATTGCGAGGGCCTGGTAATTGTATATCTCTGTTTAATTTCTTTTCCATTCAGGTACTGGTCCATGGAATTGGCAGCAATTTTGCCTGAGGCGACAGCATCAACCACCGTATTGGGACCTGTAACGAGATCTCCGCCTGCAAAGATCCCAGGCCGGTTTGTCTGGCAGGTTTCCGGATCGGTCACAAGTGTATCCCATTTTGAGAATTCAAGGCCTTCATTTTCAAGGAAGGAAACATCCGGGTTTTCACCGATGGAGACGATCAGCGTATCTAGTTCCACGATGAATTCAGAACCTTCAATCGGGACCGGCCTTCTTCGTCCGGATTCGTCTATATCACCCATTTTCAACCTTATGAATTCACAGGCAGTCAGCTTCTTATTTTTGGTTATTATTCTTTTCGGAGCTGTTAAATATTCAAATTTTATTCCTTCCATTAAGGAACCCTCAACTTCCTCCCTGTATGCGGGTATTTCTTCTATCGTTCTCCTGTAAAATATGGTTATACTGTCAGGTTCCGTTGTGCGGAGCGCACTCCTAGCGGTATCCACCATGGCAACACCTTCAGATAATTCAGCGCGCAATACACACCTGGCCGTATCAACTGCCGTATTACCGCCACCAATGATGCCCACCTTTTTGCCGATCTCTACCCTGTCTCCAAAGTTTAAAGCCGACAGAACCTTCATACCTGACAATACCCCTTCCGAATCCTCACCAGGTATTTTCAATTTAATTGACTGATGTGAACCTGTGGCGATAAATATAGCTTTGTAGCCCTGAGCAAACAGGCCATCTAAGGTAAAGTCCCTACCGAGAGCAGTTTTTGTCAGGATTTCCAAACCTGCACTTTTAATATAATTAAGATCAGTCTCCAGTATTTTTTTGGGCAGCCTGTATTCGGGGATCCCCATGGCCAGCATGCCTCCAATGATAGAAGCTTTTTCAAAAACAGTTACTTTATAAGCTTTTTTTGCCAGGTAAAATCCACAGGTTAGTCCAGCCGGACCTGATCCTATAATGGCAACTTTAATTCCATTGGTCTGATCTTTAGCTTCAGTTGTGGTAAGCAACTGATGTTTTATTCCATAATCCGTAACAAATCTTTTAAGATCTCTTATGGCTACAGGATCTCCTCCCTCACCAGCCTTACACTTGTTTTCACATGGATGATGGCAGACACGTGCAAGCACAGAAGCGAAAGGGTTTTTATCCTTGATTATTTTCAGTGCTTCCGCGTATCTCTGATGAGCAATCAATGAAACATATACAGGTACTTCCGTGTCAATCGGACAGGTATACTGACAGGGCGAAGAAATTATTTCTTTACATACAATGGCACTGCATTTTTTCTTTTCTATATGTTCAATATATTCCTTCTTGAAATACTTCAGCGTTGCCAGCATAGGATTGGCGGCGGTCTGCCCGAGGCCGCAGAGTGATGCATCCTTTATTACCTCACCCAGTTCTTCAAGTGTATGAATATCTTCCAACTTGCCTTTACCATCTGTTATGTCATTAAGGATCTCGTATATGCGCTGTGTACCTTCCCGGCAGGTTGAACATTTGCCACAGGATTCTCCCTGCAGAAAATTTGTGAAATATTTGGCCATATCAACCATACATGTATTTTCATCCATAACAATCATACCGCCGGAACCCATAATCGCCCCGGCCCTGGATAAGCTCTCATAATCGATGGACAGATCAAATAATTCCACCGGCAGACATCCTCCGGATGGACCGCCTGTCTGGATTGCTTTTATTTTGGTGCCTCTTTCCGCTCCACCACCTATGTCATATACGACTGTCCTGATAGATGTTCCCAATGGCACCTCCACCAGTCCGGTATTCTTTATTTTACCAACCAGTGAGAAGATTTTGGTACCTGTATTGCCGGGAGCACCCACACTTGCGTATTGCCTGCTTCCCTGGTTAATTATTACCGGTATGTTTGCCAGGGTCTCAACATTGTTTATACAGGTTGGATTTCCGCGAAGGCCCCTGTCAACGGGGAATGGTGGACGCTGCCTGGGATGTCCCATTTTCCCCTCTATGGATTGTATCAGGGCGGTTTCCTCACCGCATACAAATGCCCCGGCACCACGAATTAAATCAATGTTAAAATCAATCTTCGAATTCAGTATATTATTGCCAATTATTCCCAGTTCGTAAGCCTGCCTGAGTGCGATGGACGCATGTTTAATGGCCAGGGGATATTCGTTGCGTACATATATATATCCGTGGTTGGCACCTATGGCAATGCCGGCAATGATCATACCTTCAAGGATGGAATGAGGATTTCCTTCCAGTAAATTCCGGTCCATGTATGCCCCCGGATCACCCTCATCAGCATTGCAAATAATAAACTTGCTTCCATTGGTTCCTGAATTTCTTGCCATCTGCCATTTTTCCCCGGTTGGAAATCCTGCCCCTCCACGTCCCCTGAGGCCTGCGTCAGAAACCTCCTGAATGATCCAGGATGGATCAGGATTTGTGATTACTTTTTCAAAGGCTGCATAGCCGCCGGATGATAAATAGTTGAAAATCCTGATGGGATCCAGGGACTGGTTTTTTTCAAGGATAACCCGGTGCTGGTTCTTGAAAAAGGGTATTTCCCCCTGGGAGGGATATATGCTATTACTGCCCTTATCGCTGTAAAGCAAATCTTCGCAGGCCCTGTTTGAGAGAGTTGCATCGATGATTTTAGGCACATCATCAATCTTCACATTGGGATAAACATAGTCATAGGGTTCAATAAAAATACAGGGTTCAATCTGGCAGAAACCCAAACAACCGGTGATCCTCAAGTGTATCTTATCCTGCAATTCCTTTTCCAGTATATATCTCTTGGACATTCGCATGATATCGTTTGCCCCGCTGGCCTGGCCACAGGTTCCTGCACTGATGATCAGGCAGGGGATATCATTTTCTGATCCATTCAGAACAGATTGCCGGAAACTTTTAAATTCCTCGAGAGATCTGATTTTTTTCATATATCCTTGCCTTACTTTCTTATAGATCCAACAAGTGAGCCTTACATCCGCGCCGGGGACAAATTTGAACGGTGCCTCCACCACTGACTATCATCAGAATCATTTTCACGCCACATTCCGGACACTCAGAACTTCCAATCAGGTCCTCATGGCAATTCGGACAGAAGAAATTCACTTCAGCATCAACAGGTATATCATGTTCGGATTCAAAGTTATAGCTGCCGTAAAGAGAGGACAATCTGAGCCATCCGTGTTTTCTTTTGAAAGATACGGTAACATGAATACAGGGCTGATTATCAATAAGATGTTCAGGCTTCATGAGACTGTGGTTGCAGCGGGGACAGCTGACTTCAATGGGAAAAATCTTCCTGTCCTTCTCGATATTCACTTCGTTTGATCCTGTACGTATCTCCCGGATAAGTTGTTTCACCGAATCAGGCTTGATATTGGATTTATATTCCCCATCCACCACCACGATAGGCCCTATGGCACAACATCCCAGGCACGCTGCAGTTTCATGGGTGAACTTCAGATCATTCGTAGTTTCACCGGGATGGATTTTTAATTCTCTGCTGATGGCATCCACAATCTTTTGTCCGCCCCTAACGTGACAGGCAGTTCCCAGACAAGTAGTGAGGATATGTTCACCTTTTGGTTTAAAGCTGAACGATTTATAGAAACTGGCCACACCATAAACATCCCTGAGGGGAATATCAAATTTCTCCGCGATCAGTTTCATCGCATCCTTCGGCAA
>LJUP01000050.1 GCA_001303955.1 Bacteroides sp. SM23_62
CAGGTATTCCGCCAGCGACGGTTATTCAGATCACGCTTCATGACCGGAACATTTTGCGAGGTTTTTCCACGCGAGAGACCTTTCATATGACTATCCGAAAGCATGCGGTCATAGATCCTCAATTCATCCAGGTCCCCTCCCCGCATAAAAGAATACAGGCTCTGAACCTGGTATGGGCTTATGATACGTGAATGCGGACCAAACTGGTCCAATCCCGTATCGTAGACTTTACCGATGACAGATTTTTTCTCGGCCAGCTCACCGTTGATATATAGCCGCACCCCCTCTGTCTCGTCCCACGAAAATGCAATATGTGTCCACTCCTTGGGAGCAGGGAATTCTTCCATAAAATGAGAAACACGGGTACGTGACAATCCCACATCAGTCACAAAAGCATCAAAACCGGAGCCATTATAATCAATACGCAGCCAGACCATATCCCAGCTTGAGTGATCGGCAAAGGCCACCCGGAATATTGGGAAGGGGGTTGGACCAACCGGATAGCGTGAGCGCCAGAAGAAGGATAAAGTCCCCCGCTGGGCAAAAATGTTCCCCGGAGCCCAGTATGACATCAATTGGCTGTCCTCAGCCTCAAATGCCGAACCAATGGCACCATCAGGAATGATTTTTAATCCATCTAAAAAGTTTGGCTTATCCTGGCCGCCGGCAGCATAATCTGCGGTAAATCCATTATCTCCGGATAAATAAAAAAGCAAGCCCGGTTCCGGGGATATGGACGGATGCTCAGCCTGTCCCGCTAATGATCCAGCCGGTGGTTCCGGCGAAAGTTGTCCCATACCATCCTTATGATATAACATCACCAAAAACAGGTATAATGGCATGACTAATGCCAGCTTAACCGCACTCCGGAAGTTATTTTGCTGTTTGAAAATGTTTCGAGCCCATCGCTTCATAGCCTGAATGTTTGATTTTCCAATACAAATATCCATTTTTTATGTGCTTCATCAAATTTGTGATTCCGTCCTGACTTAACAGGCTGGATTTTTACCTTGGTTCTTAACGCAAATTTCATTAATTTGGAATCCAGCCATCAATAAAACTAATCATATGAATCGTAGAGAGATTCTCAAGCAGTTGTCTGTGATCCCTCTAGTAGGGACAACAATGACACCGGAGATCTTTGGCAGCAAGGCTTCCCCAATTAAGGGAAAAACAAAGGAAAATATTTACCGCTCCGTAGGTGTGGAGCCCGTCATCAATTGCAGGGGCACCTTCACCATCATAGGCGGATCCATTGAAAGACCGGAGGTGCTTGAAGCCATGGAAGCGGCCTCTGGTAATTTTGCCCAGTATGATGAACTTGCATACGGTATTGGCCAAAGGCTAGCTGAGCTGACAAAAACTGAATGGGGTGTGGTTACCGCAGGATGTGCCGCTGCCATGAAGCATTTCACGGCAGCCTGTGTAACGGGTGGAAATCCCGAAAAGTTGATCCGCATACCCTATCTCACCGGAATGGATAAAACGGAGGTGATCATGCCGAGGTACTCCAGGAACCTCTATGATCATGCTGTACGGAACATCGGTGTGAAGGTTATCACGGTGGAGACTGCGGATGAAATGCGCAAAGCCATCAATGAGCACACTGCCATGATCTATGTGCTGGCATGCATGGATTCACAACCAGGCCAGCCATTTTCCCTGGAGGTAATTGCCGAACTGGCCAAACCTCTGGATATCCCTATTTTGCTGGATGCTGCCGCAGAGGATCTTACCATCCCCCCGGTACATCTGGCACAGGGTGCAACGGTAGTAGCCTATAGCGGAGGCAAAGCCATTTGTGGACCACAATGTGCCGGTATAATACTGGGTAAAAAAGACATTTTAATGTCTACATGGCAGGCAAGTTCCCCACATCATGGTCCGGGACGTGATAACAAAGTTGGCAAGGAAGAAATGTTCGGCATGCTGGCGGCTGTTGAGGCCTGGATTACCCGGGATCATGAGGCAGAATGGCAACGTTGGATGTCATGGCTGGATCTGATATCGGAACGGATGCTTACCATAGAGGGTATTGAAACCAAAGTCACACAACCTGAAGGATTATCGAATCACGCGCCGATGTTACATATCCAGTGGGATCCCGACCAGCTTAATATCACAGGAGAAGAAGTAGCCGAGGAAGTAGCCAGGAATAAACCAAGGTTAGCGATTGGTAGCCAGTCAAGGGACAATATGACATCGGTTAACATCACCCCAAACCAGATGCAGCCGGGTAACGCGGAGGTGGTGGCTGAACGCCTCCATGGTATCCTGGCACAAGAACGGCCACCGCGGGACGAAAATCTGAAAGTAGCCAGAGTGGATGTGAACGGGCACTGGGACATAGAGGTCTCCTTCCACAGCAGCAAAAGCAACCATAAGCTTTTTATCGAACAGGATGGCAACTGGCTACAGGGGAAGCACCAGACTGATTTTGAGCTACTGAACCTGGTTGGCATGGTGGAAGGTGATGAAATAAAGATGAGAAGTGATTACCGGATACCCGGCAATTCACTGATCTATCTGTTTTCAGGCAAAATGAAGAGAGAAAAACTGTCCGGGTCCATCTACCTGGGTGAATACCTCACCGCAACATTTACAGGCACCCGCACGCTTTACGATAACAAAAGGAGAAGGATCACCATTCCGGGAGGACCACCATTGGCCACTTAATACTGAAAAGAAGACTCGATGACAAACCACAGAAGCCGACGACTTTATTTTCCTTTCTTCATTATACTGTTCCTGCTATCCATACAGCTTGCCGGTGCCCAGTTCGACATGCTCCTGAAAGGAGGCCATCTGATCGATCCCAGAAACGATATTAACAGGCCCATGGATGTTGCCATCACTGATGGGAAAATTGCAGCCGTGGCACCAGATATTGATCCCGAGCAGGCAGGCAAAGTCGTCGATATATCAGGACTTTATGTTACCCCGGGACTGATTGATATGCATGTTCATGTTTTTATGGGCAATGCACCGGGTGCTTACATTGCTGATGGTGCCACGAGTGTGATGCCGGATGGATTTACATTCAGGTCCGGCGTAACCACGGTGGTGGACGCCGGATCATCTGGCTGGCGCAATTTCAGACTGTTTAAGGAACAAACCATTGATCAGGCCAGTACACGTGTTCTGGCCCTTCTGAATATTGTCGGAACGGGTATGACGGGACGATTTGAAGAGCAGGATGTTACCGATATGAATCCCGAAATGACAGCGCATATGATCAGCCGCCTGTATCCGGAAATCCTTGTCGGTATCAAATCCGCCCACTATTGGGGCGACTTCACCCAGGTGGACAGGGCCGTGGAAGCCGGCAGGCTGGCCAATGTACCTGTCATGGTTGATTTTGGGGAACATGATCCGCCCAATTCAATTAAATCACTTTTTCTGGAGCATTTGCGTCCCGGCGATATGTTCACACATACATTTGCCAATATTGACCAGCGGGAAGCCATCGTGGACGAAAACGGCATGGTAAAGCCGTTCGTTTTCGAAGCCCAGAAAAAAGGTATTGTATTCGATGTAGGGCACGGTGGTGGATCTTTCACCTGGCGGCAAGCGATCCCTGCCCTGGAACAAGGTTTTATGCCTACGGTCATCAGTACCGATTTACATACACAAAGTATGAACGCAGCCATGAAGGATATGTGCAATGTCCTTTCCAAATTCATGGCGATCGGTATGACATTGGAAGAAGTTATATCACGGGCTACCTGGATCCCTGCCCAGGTCATTCATCGTCCGGACCTGGGACACCTGAGTGAAGGAGCAGAGGCTGACATAGCTGTATTAAACCTCAGGGAGGGTGATTTCGGATATGTTGACGTACGGAGAAAAAAAGTGACCGGCAGTCAGAAACTGGAAGCTGAATTAACACTGCGTGCAGGCCGTATAATGTGGGATCTGAACGGAATCAGTATGGATGAGTTCGAAGGAAATTAAGTATATATCACCATTTCTCTTTCGGCATCCCAACCCATGCCCTTCACGTATATATCATAAAGCCCTGGCTGAGAGAATCCATCCCATACAACCTGGTGTTTCCCTGGTTCAAGCCCGTCTGCTTCCATACGCCAGACCAATTCACCATGGCGGTTGAGAATATCCACATAAACGTCTCCCTTTTCCGGAACGGAAACCTCCATAACTACCTTATCATTTGCATCAGTGCCGAGTGCCCTAATAGATGGTTCATCATGCCGGACAACCTTTCCCGACGTTTTCCATGAGCTGTAATCGAAAGGCTCATCACACAGATGATATTTATCTTCATCATGTCCGTCATTGTTTTTTCTAAGATAACCGGTAAGCAAAGGAGTCCTTTTGAGTGAATCAAGTTTTACTTTCTTTGCCTTGCCATCTTTCCAGAGATAAACCGGAATATCGAACGGGTCGAGAACATCTGAAAGGCCGCGTTCTATGCCAATATGGAAAAGCCCGAAATTACCCGGTTCATGACCGGCAAGCCAGTGTGTTATGATGTCAACCCTGAATGCATCCTTCCCGAAAATCACATTGTTACTCATATAAGTCCTGCCTTCCCCGTCATGGGGTCCGCTTCCGAAACCGTTGCCATCGAGTCCGTATATACCCTCTACAATATTTATTCCTGTCGGGGTAACACTGTAAGAATCAAGCATCCGCTGAACCCATTGCTCCATAAAAAGACCACCACCGTGGGGAGGTCTGTCCATCAGTGTGTCCCAGCGTGGTATGCCATCCTGTATATGCTTTTTGTGAAGCTCCCTGATATGGGTCATATAATCAGGCTGGAAAAACTGATGATACCGTTTGTCATATGATCTGAAGATATCAAAATGCCCTCCGCAGAACATGTGGAATTTTCTGCCGGTAATCCCCTGCAGGTTCTTGATCGCGCCGGTAATGCCCATCTGATGTGCTTTGAATTTTGCAATATTAATCAGGAAGGTGTCCGGTGCATTCATAGGGGCCATATAACCCGCTTTTTTAAAAACGACGCCGTTAATTTCTTTGAAAACCAGGTCGTCAGGTCCCAGGTCCCAGTAATCCTTTGAGGATAGGTCCCTCAGATCGAAATTATTCCTTTCCGCCATCCCGGTATACCCGTTGGCTTCCCATCTGTAAGGGCAGGCGCATTCTCTTAAGTAATATTGCTGGGGACCTGTATTCTTAACACCATTCAGATAACCTTCAATAAAATTAAGGTCAGTAGTGATGCCAAGCCTCGATTCCGAATCCAGATCAGGCCTGCCGTTGCATGTCCAGTTAGGCTTACAGTTTACTTTGGTTGAATTGGAATATCCCTTTCCATTTGTTGTTTTAATGAACATCTCACTGGCAAGCTTATACGCGGCATCATAAATTGGTTTAGCGTCATTTTTTTCTTCTACCGAAGTAAGATTGATAAAAACCGCTTCGGGATGTTCTTTGATAAACGGGTGAAGGTCAAATCCGTCTGATCCTGATGATGCACTATTTGCCAGCGCCGTGTATCCTGGTCCCACAAGTCCAGCTATCCCCGCTGCAGAGGATACTTTTATAAAATCACGTCTTTTCATGCCACTAATATAACTACGATTTTTATTTTTTCACCCATTCTTTCGCTGCCATGCCATTCTGATCCCAGACAACCTTACCCTCACGAATGGTTAATTCAGCCTCTAGTCTGCGGTCCCCGGCCATTTTATACCCTTTGGTATCAATGAAACCAAAACTACCCCTTCTGACACTCAAAACAGCAATGTCTGCAACAGCTCCTTCACTTAAGTGACCCAGGTCTTCACGTTTAATGGATATAGCAGTATTCCATGTAGCCCGAAAAACAATATCTTCAATGGCCATCCCCATATTCAAAAATTTAGACATGATATCGAGCATGTTTTTCATCCCTGAATTCATGCTGAACCGGTGAAGATCTGAACCAAAGGAATCAGGTAAAAGTCCCTGTTCCATAGCCGGAACTGCTATGGCAAAATGGAACATGCCTCCACCATGCCCGACATCGAACCGGACACCTTTTTTGTGAGCTTCCAGCACAAAAGATCTGATTTTCAATTGTTCATCAAGCAGGCACATTCTGTCAGAAGCCGTACAAAAGGAATGGGTGTAAATATCACCCGGCCTCATACGGTCAAGTATTCCTTCCAATGGAAGTAAGGGAAGATGACACTCGACAAGGAGCGGTACATCAGCAATACGTCCCGCTTCCAGCGCCCTGTCAAACGGAGCCCATTCACTACCGCGATAATGTCCGATCTTTACACCAACAATAACATCGGGGAATTGCTTGATGACAAGAGCTGTCATCCGGGCATCCATATCATTGATATCCTCCTCGGAAGGAAATCCAGTCATACCAGAACCTGCGATATTCAAAAAAGCCAGTACTCTTGTTTTTGACCGGTCAATTACCTGTTTTTTGAAAACCGGGAAATTACGCCATCCTGAGGTCCCCGCATCCACAACTGTTGTAATACCTGCTTTCAAGGTAATATCATCAGGAGATACACTGTTAAAGCCATCTGCAAAACCGGATTTACTGCCAACAAAAACATGTGTATGAGGATCTATTAATCCGGGAACCACATATAAACCTGTTGCATCGATGACTTTCTTGGCACCTTCAGCAGAAATATCGGGGGCAACTTCATAAATTTTCCCATCCGAAATGGCCACATCCATTTCAGCATCTATCTTGTTTTTAGCATCAATTACATGTCCCCCCTTCAATAAAATATCTGTTTTCTGAGCCTGCCCTGTAAGAACTGAAGCAAAAAGAGTAAAAACATGTAATACTATGACTGATCTACTTATCATAAGATGATACATATGTTATGCCTGATTGCACAGTAAATATACAAATCTTAAGCAATGTCAGGTTTTTTCAACAGCAAATGCCACCCGTAAATTATTAAGAAAGGTTAATTTGTGTAAATTTAAGCAATTACATATTAACCTCTTTATCATCGTTAATAATACCACCATGAAAAATATTTTCAGGCCCGGACACTTTTTTACTGCTGCCATTATTCTTGTTATTGAGTTGATTTTAATGCCTGCATATCTTGTGAATGGCCAGTCATCTGCAGTTAACGGAAATGCCGGTCTCGATTCAATTTGCAAGAGAATTTCACCAACGAATGTCAATGCTGTTATTGTGGATAATGATAATGTTAAATGGTTCAGTACGGATGCCGGAATTGTAAGTTTTGATGGGAAAAACTGGAAACTGCATGATGGAAATGGGAGTTTGCCAAACCAGGACCTGAAAGGTATTGCTTACGTTGATAATCCCGGGGGACCAGAACTCTGGGTTGCTTCACCTGTTGGAGCGACGGTCGCCAGGCTGCCCATTGATGACACGACAGATGCCATTACCTATCATCCTGAAAACACCCCCATTGTAGGTAAAGATGTAGTTGGTATTGCTGCAGGAAAAGATTCCATCCTCTGGATTGGCACGGAAAAGGGAATATCGGCCCTGTCTGGTGGTAAATGGCTGACTCCTTATTATGACTTGATTTATCCTGAAAGGATGTTCAAGGTGTTCCCAATCACCTCAATGGCTACTAATCCTAAAGGGGATACACTTTATGTAGCAACTGCGGGTGCAGGTGTTGTCAGGGTTTACCGTGATGATTTGGATGCCATTTCAGGTGCATCCGTTTATGCCCAGTGGGGACCGATTAACCTTCCTTCTGACAATATCCGGAGCATCTTCATTGCTCCGGATGGAACAAAATGGTTTGGCACAAAGAAGGGAATTGCCAGGCATACTGGAAACAACACGCTTGATAACTGGACAGTGTATACAACTGATGATGGCCTTGTCGATAACTTCGTCCAGGCAATTTGTGGCGACAAGAAAGGTAACATCTGGTTCGGGACAAAAGGGGGAATATCTGTTTTTAATGGTTCCTCATGGATATCCTATACTACAGACAATGGACTGGCCAGTAACAATATACTCTCCATAGCCACTGACCACGGTGGAATTGTCTGGATTGGAACAGATGTCGGAATTTCCTGTTATGAAAACGAGAAATTTTTCAATTATTAATGCGAATTAAAGGGTCAATGAATATCACCTAACATATGGAAGCTACATCAGCTTCTGCTTCATCCAATGCTTTCTGCCAATCGGCACGGTCTTGGCCGGTAAGCGTTGCACAATTGCCATAGGGTTTTAATGCATCAATATAATCTTGATAGGCAGCTTTCAGGGCATTGCAGTTTTCCGCACTTTCATCCAACGCAAAGGCTGTAGCAGCAGCAGCTACAGCATTTATTTCATCATGCAACTCCGTTGCCCAGGCAGTTGAGCAAGGCAGTACATCGGGATCATTATCTTTACTACAGCTGGAAACCAGTAATGTGAAACAAAAGATGAAAATCAGGGGACGGGATAATACTTTTTTCATGGTTGAAATGGTTTATTAAAATGATTTACAAACTGCAGATAAAACTATTGACATTTGACCACCTGTGCTTTAAATCACTCTATAAATTACTTTTAAATTTCCCTTTTGAGGATATTCGCATCTCTATCTATGTTTTAGGTTTAAATTTAATGGGTTGTCTTAATAAATTCTATGTAAGAGGCAGGTAGAGGGACCTTCCCAACTAAATCATACTTCCCGGAAAAGGTTAAGTCTTCAGCGTAAGTTGATTATATAATACGGACCGAATGCTGCTATGGTAGCGGTTACCCGATCAGTCCTTTAAAAATACCTCAATAACCGGTATCTCAACATTCGGCTTGTTAACGGGCAGGGCGAGATTGATATCACTGTCTGCCATCTGTTCTTGCATCCCGTATCCCCGGGGAGCGGTGATCCGGATCTCTGATGCATCGTGTAAAAACTGTGCATATTTCACCTTATCCTTGTATCCCTTCAGAAAAAAGTTTTGAAGCGGGTAGTCCAGCAAATGAATGTAGAGCCGGTTTGTTTCAGGATTATAGGTCAATAATGTATTATCAGGAACCCGGAAATCATCCGGTGCCTGCGTACAATTATAAATCGACCGGTTGTTATACTTCATCCACTCTCCCATTTCCTTCAGGGCATTGTCTGCACGGTGGTCAAAAGTTCCTCTTGCCGTGGGACCGACATTTAACAGTAGGTTTCCACCCTTGCTGACCGTTTCAATCAGCAGGACCAGCAACTGCTTGTTGTCTTTCCAGGTATGCTCGTCACGATAATAACCCCAGGAACCGGAAAATGTCTGGCAGGTTTCCCATGCCACCCTTTTGCCGTTGACTTCGGGCCATTTTGTTACCTTGAATTGTTCCGGTGTTTTAATATCCCAGCCTCCCGCATAATCCAGCAGGTCCGCGCGGTCATTCAGGATGATCCCGGGCTGCAGCTCCCGAACCATTTTCGCCAGTTCCACCGATCCCCAGTCATTGCGGTCCTTGCCGAATTCTCCCGGAAATGAAAAATCCAGCCAGAGGATATCTATTTTCCCGTAATTGGTCAGGATTTCACGTACCTGGTTTTTGAGGTATTCACGGTATACGGCCATATCCCTGTCTTTATTTAATTGATCATATTCCTCCTGAGTGGTGGCACTCTGTGGATGTATTCCGTCGATGGTATATTCAGGATGGTGCCAGTCGATCAGTGAATAATAGAATCCAATGCCGAGTCCTTCTGCACGGAACGCTTCCACCCACTGCTTAATGATATCCTTACCGTATGGGGTATTGGTAACCTTATAGTCCGTGTACCTGGAATCAAACATGCAAAAACCCTCGTGGTGCTTGCTTGTGATAACCGCATACTTCATTCCGGCTGATTTTGCTTTCTTTGCCCACTGGGTGGGATTGAACAGATCGGGATTGAATATTTCAAAATACTTCTGGTATTCATCATCCGTGATCCTTTCCCTTTTCTTTACCCATTCGTGCCGGGCAGCCTGTGCATAGAGTCCCCAGTGAATGAACATGCCAAATCGTGCATTGGTATACCATGACATTCTTTCTTTCTGTTGTTCAGGGGTTTCCTCCCATATTTTTTTCTGGCCAAATGAAGCATTGACGACCAGGAGAGCGGGTAATAAAAGCTTGATGAGTGTTTTCATAACTATCTTTTTTTATTCAAGGTAAGCATATGCTGTGTCAGGGAGGGGAACACTTCGTCCCTCGTCCATGTACTTCTGAAGCAGGCTGGATAATTCCTCCACGACCTCGGGATACTGGACATACAGGTTCCTTTCCTCTCTCAGATCCATACTCAGGTCATACAACTGAATTTCAGGCAATCCCATATCTTTTGCCATGCTGTTTCCGGGATCACTCCATCCACCAGATCCCGCACAGATCTCGAGTTTCCATTTCCCCTGGCGGATGGAAAAAGATCCGTCAATGGAATGGTGGACTGTCGCTTCCCTGATGGGTTTATCATAGGGTTCTCCCTGCAGGGCAGGCAGGATATTATAGCTGTCCTCACCGGCATCATTTGGCAGGGGTCTGCCCAGCATAGCCGCACAGGTTGCCAGCAGGTCGGTATGACAGATGATCTCATCACTCTGGGATCCGGGAATGATTTTGCCTGGCCACCTGGCAAAAAAAGGAACATGGTGACCGCCTTCCCATATATCTGCCTTGATCCCCCTGAAAACATAACTGGGATTGTGCCCGAATTTTCTTACGGAATTGATCGGCCCTCCCATGTCGGTGCCATCCCTGCCGGGTGAGCCATTATCGCTGGTAAATATCAACAGTGTGTTTCCTGCCATTCCCGCCTCCTCCAGGGCCTTCATTACCTGTCCCACGGTCCAGTCCACCTCCTGCACAAAATCCCCGTAGGCTCCTGCACCGCTTCTGCCCTGAAAATCAGCCGTCGGGGCAATGGGAGTGTGGGGTGCCGTAAGCGGGAAGTACAGAAAGAAAGGTTTGTCCCGGTCTCTTTTAAAGAGTCCCTCCCCTGCCCCGGCTTTAATGTATTCCACTGCCTTCCGGGTCAGTGCGGGCATTACCTCTTCCAGGTTCCAGCCTTCCACCATGGGCCCAGGATTACCAAACATGCTGTCCGGTTTGGTCATGGAAGGCAGCCCGATGGTCCGGTTGTTTTCAATAAAACAATAGGGCGGAAAATTCGGAACATCATCCCCGAAATAGTAATCGAAGCCTCTTGTGACGGGACCATTCTTGATTTCAGCAGAAAAATCAACATTACCGGCCAGTCGATCCCGGATAGCCGGATCCCACTTCCCTTTTGGGATCTCTTCATTCATCCCTGAACCATCAAGGGTAGGCCACTCCCAGCCCAGGTGCCATTTGCCGATGCAGGCCGTGGTGTATCCGTGCTGCTTCAGAAAACCGCCAATAGTCAGCCGGTCTGGTTCGATCAGCGGGCCATCCCATGGCCAGAGAACGGAACTTTTCAGGGGGGACCTCCAGCAATACCTCCCGGTCAGGATTCCGTAACGGGTGGGCGTACATACAGCCGAACCGGAATGTGCATCCGTAAATGTGATCCCTTCCCGGGCTAGCTGGTCCAGGTTCGGCGTTGAAATTTTAGCATCAGGGTTGAGGCAGCTCACATCCCCGTATCCCATATCATCGGCAAGTATGTAAACAATATTGGGATACTTCTCAGTATCCTGATTACATCCGGATGCTGTTAAAAGTCCCAGCAACAGGGCGACCGCGATCAGGCTACTTGAAAGCTTCATCTGCCATCAGGTTTCTGATAATACCTTACATAATCAATTTCATATTTCAGCGGCAGGAGGCTTGTATCCACGCCCTGCTGACCTCCCCAGCTACCTCCATAGGCAAGATTCAGCAGGAGATAATGAGGTTTGTCAAAAGGCCAGGTATCATTATTGCCCGCCATGTCATTCTGGAATGAGAAATAGAGAGAATCATCAAAGAAAAAATCCATGTGGTCTTCGAACCACTCAAGTGCATAGATATGGAAATCCGCCCAGGGATCTGCGGTTTCAATATAATTGCCTTTATTTGTACCGAGTACATGGTTATATGACTTGGTATGTATGTTGGCATGGATCTTATCGGGATCAAAACCTACATGTTCCATAATATCGATTTCCCCGCAGGCCGGCCATCCGATCTCGCTTATGTTTGTTCCCAGCATCCAGATGGCAGGCCAGGATCCCAGGGCTGATGGTATTTTTGCACGTACCTCTATCCGGCCATACAGAAAATCGACTTTTTTCAACGTGTTGATGGACGCGGATGTAACGGAATCTTCGGCTTCAAGTATCGCCTGTATGGTGCAATACCCGCTTTCAACTTTTGCATTCTGAAGCTGGTCGGTATAATACTGTAATTCCCTGTTTCTTACATACCCGGTTTCATATCCCCAGAACTCCTCATTGGGTTTTCCCATGTAATCAAATTCTTCCGACCAGGTAAGCTCCCAATCCCGGCTCTTGTCACAACCTGTATGACTTAACAGGAAAATCAGAAATAATGATAAAAATGGTATTCGGTTCATGGTATTTGAATTTAGATGAACATTGTATCCGACCAGTTTAATAAACAAATTTATAAATTTAAACCAACCAATATATCGATATCATGATTTCCAGGGCTGAACTCAGGAAGGCTTGTGATAAGGCCATTATGATGATTGAAGCAGCAGGGATCCAACTGACTGAAGAAGACAAAACAAAAATGACGGCTGCTGATTTTGAATCTATGGATCACTTGATCAGCCGGTCAATCCGTTCAATCAGTTCCATCATTGCCCTTCCGTTGTGATAGGGACACTTCCACGGATCAATCTTCCTGTCATTTTTATAATACGGTGAAGGATCATCGGCCGGTTCAATAAGATATGGCTGACCTAACCTGTTGACTTTGGTAAACCACTCTCCACCTTTGTGATCGATGACATAATTATCAATAAAATCCCAGCAAAGTTTTACGGTTTCCCAATAGGCACCGTCACCTGTCAACTGATACATGTTCATGAATCCAACTAAATTTTCTGCCTGCAGCCACCAGTGTTTGTTCGTGCGGACATGACTCCCGAAACGCGTCGATTCAAGAAAAAGACCGCCGTCCCTGTCGACGCCCACCCGGAGGACAGCATCAGCCATTTTCATGCATTGTGGTTTTACCTTATCCCTGATATCAGGATTGCCAAGGATCCCGGCAGCCTCCCAGATTAACCACGATGCTTCAATATCATGACCAAAAGAACAGATCCCTCTGGAACTTTCCGCTTCTTCAAAATCATTGTTAAAGAATATGCCCAGGTGTCCGCTTTCGCGAATGATGTCATGCATGAAAATCTGCATAATTTCAGTCAATCGCTGCTTTATGAGGTCTCCCTTCCATACCTTGTAGACTGCTGCATAAGCCTCAAGCAAATGCAGATGTGTGTTCATGGTTTTGGGTTCATTATTATCAGCCATCCGGTTTTCCTCGTAAAGTTTCCAGTCCCGCCTAAATGACTCCAGGTACCCTTTATGATCAGGATCCTTGGTTTTTCCATCGAGGAAATAAAAAAACGCCTGAATGACCTCCATAATTTCCCCGTCCGGATTGAACTCATAATATTTGCATAGTGCATATATGACAAAGGCCTGTGCATAGGTGTGTTTGATATCATTCACTACCTCATTGGATGATGAAAGCTCCATGAAATAGCCGCCATGTTCCAAATCGGCAAAGTCTTCGGTTACCACCCTGTAAGCTTTCCGGGCCATCTCCTCATATCCTCTGCCAGGATATTTTTTCCCTGCAGCAGCAAATGTCCATAATATGCGTGCATTCAGAACAGATGTTTTTCGGGCACTGAAAACAGGCTTATTCTTCAGATCAACAGCCGGGTAAAACCCATCACCATCTTTCTCGACACCATATTTCATCCAATAAGCGAGGATGTTGTTGTGCAGTTCATGCTCAAAAACCTCTCTGTACCTTTTTAATTCATTTTGTATACCCATTATCTTCTGAGTTTGAGATGACAGCGCCTCTACCTGAACTTTATGGTCGAAATTTCATGATGTCCCACTTTCAGCTGCAGGAGATTCTTGTTCATTTTCAAAGGTTCTTCCTCCTCTTCGATAAGGTTGGTTTTAACCGCAGTGTTAAAAGCTTTCCATACCGTCAGATCAACATCAGTATCCCTGTCATCAAAATTGTACAACCGGATTACCATGGCATTTTCATTTTCTGCTTTTTTCATCGCAGTAACAATGATGTTATCCTGCTCAACCATTAAAAAGCGCTGGCTTTCACCAAGGTTTGCATTCCCCTGTTTTTGAGGGGCCATAATGGCAAAAAGCGGTTCATTGCTCTCCCTTCCGAAATGAATCCCGTTTATCCAGCCAGCTTCATGTGAGGTAATGGAAAACGAATAGCTGTGATGCCCGGTTTGATGATAGTCATTCCCTTCAGAATGGCAGCTTCGCCGGGAGGCGAGTAAAATGGGTTGCAGAAGGGTATTTTTCAGTCCTTTATCCGTGGGATCCATATAATCCATTCCAGCCACGCTTGAAGCCAGTGTGACGCCGAATCCATTTCCGGAAGCACTGATCCAGTTTTCAATACCCCGGGGATGCAACTCGCTGCACGGAACTTTGTATCGTTCACCCGCTGCTCCGGGAATTTCATCTTTCCCCACTTCAACAACGCCATAGGGGACTTCATAGGCGACCTGGCTATCAGGTATATTGAGCGGCAGGGCCATTCTGTATTCCCGGTACATTGTCCCATCCCAGTTTTTCAAGGCCACATCAAAATCGATTTTTTTAACAGGATGATAAAAGGTGACCACCAGCTCGGCTACAGCGTTCCGGATAGCCTGTCTGTACTTGAATGATGTGAATACGGGACCATCCTCCTCAATTTTCCATACGGTATGATCATTACCGGTTTTGTCAAAACCCTCCATCTCGGGCTGCTGAACGGCATCAAACTCTCCGGCGCCATTTCCTTCAGATTTCATGGTAAATATTTCTCCGGCCTTAAAAAAAACCGGATCGATCAACTCCTTGTTTAGTTCTTTATCAATCAGGCTTGAAAGCCCTCCATCTGATAGCTCAGCCCTGTAGAATTCGTTCTCAAAAACATTATGGAATGCTTTATTGACCGAGGGTCCTTCATCTTCGGAAAGTTTGATATAATAGGTGTCATAACCGATGGAAGGTACATTCCATGCCATGAAATTTATTTCTGCAGACCGAAGATAGCCATTGTCATCTTTGCATACTTTTCCCAGCTGAATGGGGATTTCTTTTCCATCTTTCGAATAGACCCGGATAGCCCTGGCTTGCTGCGGATCAAATTGCATCGTACATTTTACCAGGCCGGTTCTGTCCCAGCTCAAACTGCTAAATACAATCACAGGTATCCCTTTCTGATCCTGGGTAGCCACTTTTGAAGCCAGGGACTGTAATGAATTTTCAAGGAGTCGCTGTGCTTTTGCATGCGCATCAGCAAAACGAAACAAGAAGAAATCATCCGTGCTCTGGCCGCCTTTTCCCCCCCAGCCATGGTCGGGATATATCTTTGATTCCCAGGCTTTGTTAAATAATTCAACCGGATATTTTGAGTATGAACCGCTCACCAGGGCATCTGCCACAGCAAATTTCTCCGCAGCCGGAAGCAGTATATCCGCTTTTCGGCTATGGTCTATGGCCCAGTGATGTGATGGCCCGTGAATGTATATCCAGACGTCAGGTCGCTCCCCCATGATCGAGGGGATTTCCTTAGACGACTTTCTGATCTGATTGAAGAATTTATCCAATGTAGAATATTTGATTTCCGGCAATCTTACCTTCAATATTTCTCCATTTGCATTCTCCACCGCGTCCAGGTTATTCCACAATTCCTTGAAAGGATCAAGGTTTTCGACCGGTTCTGGATCCCAGATAAATTCGAAGTTCAATACGGCGGGCATAACCGTGTGTTCACCGGGAACATCATTGTATCCGTCTGTCCAGAACAAAACCTGCTGGGCGAGGGACTTTATGGCCTCTTCATCTTCTTTTGCCAGGATGTTGTAAAAATCGATATAGTGCCCCGGGGTATAGGTAGTTACTTTAGAACCATCCGGACTATACCAGTCAAACAACCCTCGCCCATGACGGCTGACAAACATTTCAGTTATCCCTGCTTTTGCCATAAGCTGGGGCATCTGAAGACTCCTGCCTGGCACATCTGAGTTATAGTATAATGTGGCGTTGTAACCATCAAATTCCCGCTTCAGCCATAACTTTCCAAGGTAAAACTGGCGGGCCAGTGACTCGGCAAAATACATTTCCTCATATGGCTGGGTATATGCACCGCCAATCAGCATTCTTCCTTCTTTCAGGCGTTCTGCGATCTCGGCCTTCTTTTCAGGATGACGTTCCATATATTCCTGGATCACAGAGGCCTGTTCAATGTCCATCTCAAAACCACACTCTTCTTCCAATCGTTGTAAAAACGGGCTGATCCACAGCGTATCTCGCATGATAGCGCAGTTCTCAATTTCATCAATCCAACCGTGGTCCTGATGCGTTGTCAGTGAGAGTAAAACATCACCTTCCGCCAGGGCAGATCCAGAGGCTTTCTTCAACACCTCAAAGGTTTCATTACTGACTTTCAGCGCTTCCTGGCCTTTTGCAGAAGTGCCATTGACAATAACCAAAACGCAAACGTACATCAAGTATTTCATCTTCATAAAGCCAGTATTTAATGTTTCTAAATGTTACCAAACAACCCTGAGTGTTACAAAATCCTTTGCAGGAATGGTAACCTGATCCCGGATCTCTTCCATGGGCTTATCATCATCCATATCAAATGTGTGAATAGATGCGGGAGTCCTGTCAAACCATTTCAGGCATACCCCTTCATCCTGATCAGACAAGGAACGCAGCCTTAATATGGCAGACCTGCCATCCTCGCTTGTCTTAAAAACGGTTGAATGAATGGCCGGGCTACCATCGATTGCCATCAATTGACCGGCCTCAAAAGTTTCATCAACCCTGGCAACTACCAGAGGCTGGTATTGTTCCATGCCAAAACGGTTTGCTGCCACATAATCATAACCATTGAAATGCGGTCGCACCCTGTACCTGAATGTGATTTCACCTTCCTGACTCAGCTGGAAATTCGTGTGCCAGTGGTTGTTCAATGCCCAGGAATAAATGGTACCACTTGGTTCCAACCGCCTGATCCATGCTGCTGATTCTGTTGCGGCACCCAGGATATTGGCGGTAATCGTCCCCACCTGGAATACCGGGGCATCTAATGGGCACCAGGTAACGCCCCGTTCCCTGTTTGAGATGTCAAGCCAGCGCTGAAGCGTGATCCAGTTGCGGTTAGCACTGCATAACTGGTCTTTTTCAACTTCCATGGTTCCCCAGGGAATATCAGCAACAACTGCCGGACTGTCAATATCGAATGCAAATCCAAAGTGTAGACCTTCCTTATCAAGAATGGCCATTTTATCAACCACGTTCTTGAAGTCAATATTTTCCTGCCCATCGTAAATAGTGATCTCACTGGTCAGGCTGTTACAGCCTTCAGCCTGTGATTTTACCGAAAGTGTCGCCAGGAGCGGGCCATTTTCCTTCATACTGATTTTTGCCTCTTTCGGTGCGAATGCCTTTTCCGGTTTATCGTCTGCTATCAGGTAACGGAAACTATTGATGGCGCATTTTGCATCCTGATCAACAAACTCAACACCTTTAAAGGTCAGGCTCGAAACATCACCCGTATTCGGATTGATTTCAACGCGGATGATCCCGTTATCCAGTATGTTATCCTTGACCAACTTCGATGCTGAAATATATGCTTCTTTTGAAAGCCTGTATTTTTTTGATCCAAATGCAGGAACATCTTCTGCCTTGAAGATCAGTTCTCCCGTTGACAGTTTTTGTGATTTCACTTTTACACCGGTTGCATCGCTTACACTTCTGAATCCCTTTGCCTGGTCAGCAGGAATGACCACGATGCCATCACGTTTCCATGACAGGTTATTGAATACCGCAATGTTACTACTCTCGACAGCAGGTAATGTTTTTGCCAACAAGGCCAGGCTCTGGTCCCGGGCATTATCGAAGAATGCAAACTTCGTTTTAAGAATATCGCTGCTGATCGGTTCCTGTGAGGGTGCCATGTAACACCAGGTGTGTTCGCTGCCCATCAGAATGTTCCACCAGGCTTTATTAAATTCCTCACGTGGGGCAGGCTCACCCGGTTTAAGCATGGTCCAGAGGGTTTCAGTCTGTACCAAACGTTCTTTTGAGGCCCGGTTTTGTGCTGTTTGTTTAGCAGCAGCTCCGGTACCATCGGTCCAGTACTCGGTAAAATCACCTTTCAATACCGGAATCTGATCTCCGTACCTTTCATCAAATTCACGCATAATTTCTGTTGCACTGACAATCCTCAGCTCCGGATAGGCATATTCCCCATTCCAGCTTCTGACAGCTTCGGGAAGGTCAGCGTCTATAGGCGTATTATCGGCCATGGCCCATGACATCGGGAAAATATCATAGGGATAATAATCAGCTTCTTCCAGTTCTGGCAACTTCTGATCGATATAACTATCTATGAAATTTCCCCTGGGATGATCGGTCCTTACGATTTCAATCAATTTTGAAGGATCGGTCTGACCTGCCATTTTGGGCCAGAAATATTTTCCTTTTACCAATGCGCCCGGGTTGTAACTTCCCGGCTGGAGGAACAAAATTTTATTTTTCCCCTGTGCATCAGACCACCAGAATGGTTTAAAACCCTGATCGGTTGACCGGCCAACACGGTCAAAACCGTTGTTGAATGCGAAACAGTATTTGATGCCCAGCTTGGCAGCTACCGGCACAATCCCCCAGGACATTCCCGGAATATCTACCTGAACGAGCGTTTCGATCTTTTTGCCGGTTATTTTTTCGTATTCCTGACCCTGGCGGAAGAATTCAAAAAGTTCTTCATCTCCGGCAACAGATGTATTCACATTGACATAGCCTGCATCCAACGGAATATATCCCGCTCTGATCCCGTCCAGGATTACCTGTTTTTCCTCTTCCGTGGCTTTGCTGAGATACCTTTCAACAGGCCAGATGACTTCTGGATTCCACTTATAACGGGCGCCCTGCGGGTAATCTTCTGTCCTTTTAGCCAGTTCCAATCCATTGACCAGGTTGCGCGTATGGATCAGCTCAACATTGGCATGTGTGTTGGTGTAGCCGATATCTACGTGCGAATGCGGATAAATCAAAATCTCCCAATACCTGAAAGCCGGAATGGTTAATGGCTTTTTGTAAATCCGCTCTTCAGTTTCAATGACAATGTCAGCCAAACATGCTGATCGCACACCGGTCCCTGCAGGAAGCAATACCTTGAACTCCTCAGGTCCCTGACTAAAATAAACATCCAGGGATTCTTTCTTCCTACCGCACTTAACGGTGATCTTTCCTTCCCCTTCGAAATAGTCATTCCTGAAAGTGAAGGTCAGCTCGCGGCCTGGCTTGCCATCCGCCCGGTATCCATAGCGGGGTTCAACGGAACACTTTAAGGTGTCTGAATCAATTTCATAAACCGTTGAATCCTTCAGTTTTGCCCGGTTTGTACAGGCAATGGCTGTAACCGTCAGGAAAATGAACACCGGACCCAACCTGAATGCTGGCATTGACTTTAATTCCATGATCTATCCTTTCTTAAACATTAAGCGTCCTGATACACCCAACACATACAGCAGGCAGATCAGCGGTATGTACATGCACGCAACCAACCCAACATTGACACTGACAACACCCATAAGCGGCGGAACAATAGCGCCTCCAACGACTGACATGATCATTAAGCCGGAAAGTTCGTTGGCCCGTTCCGGATTGTGATTGATATTAATGGCAAACAAAACCGGGAAAATATTGGCCGATCCCAGGCCGGTTATGAAAATCGCCATTTTCGCCACCACGAGGTCCGGCGCATTGATAAAAGTAGCAAGGCTCACAACGGCAATCATTGACGATATAAAAAGGAAAATTCCTGGTTTGAACCAGTTCAACAGCAGCGCACCTGCAAACCGCCCGATCATAAGGGCGGTATAGTAATAGCTGATCACAAACGAGGCTTCTTCAAGTGAAATGTTAAAGGTAATGTTAATAAAGTTTGCAATATTTGAATTCAGTCCCACTTCGGCCCCTACCGATAAAAATATGCCTCCTACCAACAGGATTACAAAAGGGTCTTTTAGCATCCGGAATGCCGACGCAAAAGAAACCGTGCCAACTTCCAATTTACTTTCCTGAATTGGTGTAAAGCCGAGCCAAATCACTGCCAGTGCAGAGGTTACCGCATAGACTGCAAACACAAGCCTCCAATCTCCAAACTGCAGCGCCACCCAGGCTGTGATAATGGGCCCCACCAATGAGCTGATGGCCTTGATAAACTGGGACAGGCTCATATAGCTTGTGTATTTCTCGCCCGGTACTACATCATGCAATAATGGATTGATGGGCACCTGTACAATGGTGTTGCCAATTCCCAACAGGAGGAATGTGATTAACATGGCTGGAAATGAGTAAAATACAAACGGGATTACCATGGCTGTACCAGTAAGCAGCATCCCGATATTCAGTATGACGCGTTTCCCGTATCTGGCCTGAATTACACTCACAGGGACTGACAACAGGAAAAACCAGAGGAAAGCCATGGCCGGGACCAGCTGTGCAATGTCGTCGGTAAGGCTGAAATCTTTTTTTACAAAACCCGTGGATACACCAACGATATCAACAAAGCCCATTACAAAAAAGGCCAGAAGCAATGGAGAAATTTGACGGACACTTATTTTGTTATTCATGTTGATTCAGCCTTGGAAGGAAGCATATCATTATCAGAAGCCTGGTTGCAAATTCAAAGGATGGAGGCAGCAATGTCTGATTGGTTATAGGGTTGAAGCTTGATATAAACCACAACTTCATTCCCAAATGATGCTGGCTTGGCAAATGCAGCATTGCCCCAATCAACAGTTATATCGCTCTGTTTAATCGTCTTTCCAGAAATGGTATCCATCCATAAAAGATCGTATGTGCCGGCAGCAAGGCCTTTCAAACCAATTTTATCCAGATATTCATAACTGTATGCGATATAGCTATCACCCGGATATGCCAATACCCATTTGGTCGATCTATCGGCCAGATCATCCCTGGGTATCATGCGATGAAATGAGGTTTGCTCCATAAATGTATTTACCAGGCCCAGCTCTCTTAAGGTAGACTTATCACCTGTGTCGGCATGTATATAGGCTTCCAGGGTATGTATCCCTGCCATCGCGCTGGACCAGAAATACCTGCGGGCAGCAACCCCTTCGCGTGGATGATGATAGGTCTCATTTTTCAATACGATGAAGTACTTGGAATCACGGTTGTAATAATGCAGATATTGCCTGTGCTGTGCCTCAAAATCTTCTCCGTGGGGTACGATATGCAGCCAGGTAACCAGCCTGATATTAGGATCACCCAAATAGTCATCTGATGTTCCACCGCCCCCGGGGAAATCACCTTCAGGATCTTCCGGAATGACAAAGCTTTGCACTATAGGATGATTATGATTATCAGTCTCAGCAATCAGGTCCCCCAACTTTTTAAAATGAGCTGTCCTGCTTCTCGGTAGTTTATTACAGCTCTCTTCTATGCCCCAGATAATATTCTTATGATGCTTGAATTTATTGACTATACCAACAAAAAATGTCTTTTCATCAGGATGTAAATTGCCTTTTTCATCCAGGGTCCATCCCATCATTTCAACATCTGTGGCGTCATTATAAAACTCAAGGTGTACAATGATCTTATGTTTCTCAAAAAGATCAAGCCATGTATCCCATTGATCTAAGATTGATTGGTTCAATCCACCGGACGGATCGAAATGATTGAAGGGACCATGCTGATCATCCCCCTCGCCTTTGATATTGCACCTACGCATCCGAAACATCTGACAGTGAAACGCATTTACACCGGCTTCAGCCATTCTCGCGATCATTTCTTCCTGGCCACCGCCGGATCTTGTTCCATCCTCATTCAATGTACCCTGAAAGAGGAAATCCTCAGGATTATCAGGCCCTGCAAGAAATGCAGGTCCCCCACCATTATATTTCAGGAAACCGGGATTGGATCCCGATACGATTATTTGTCCGGGTAAGGCACTTGGATCATCGAGTAACTTATCTGGTGACTGGCTATAAGCCGGAAAACTTACAATGCTAATTATCAATGAGATAAGGGCAGCCAGATAATGTGCGAACTTTGAGGAGAGGTGTGTGTTTTGCTGACTTTTCATTTTACATTTTTTTTAGATTAAGCTGAATATAATCATCATTTACCGTGAAGGTATGCCAGGCATCTCTCGATCCATGAATCGTAAAAGACTCTCTTATTGGTATATTTTCTATGTACAACTGAAGTTGAATTGTTGCATCCGGCCGGTCATAATATCTAATATCAACATCATAAAATGCCTCAGGAGCAGTATAGGGTTCCTTAAAAATGGTGGAAATCCTGGATGTTCCTTCAGAATCTGATCTGATACTTATCCGCTGAGAGACCCGCCGGTCATTTTTATAATCAATTTCAAAATGATCAAGAGCAAAAAAGTTCTCGGCTTCTATCCTTATATGTTGACGCGGATTCAGAGGTTTGGGAATGTCGTGCCCGGCCAGGAGTTTATTCACTTTGGAAATTTCGGGCTGTTCATCCCCGGTCATTAGAAAATATGCCATACCCGCATCTGAACAATCGGCCCTGGTGGTGGCTACCAATCGATCCCAGAGAAAATGAAGCTTCTTATCGTTGGTATTTAGCAACCAGGTCCAGGGTTGCCATTCCAGTGACGTTGACGGCCTTCCAAAAGGTCCCGTAGTCAGAAATTGATTCTGATCCGTTATTTGTATCCAGGTAACACCTGTAGGGATTACATCCCTTTTATTGTGTTCTACCAGGTCCCGGCTCGCATATCCGTCATTCCAGACATTATGTGAAATACAATATACATATTTTCTTTTTTCAGGATCTGATTTTGCTATACCCCGATATGGCACTTCCATTGGTCCGGCTAGAATGTAATACAGTGGATTTTCTGCAGTAGAGGAATTAATGGCATCCCTGATGCTATTCACTGCACCATCCAGATCCTGCTGACAATCATGGAAGATCGAATCTGCATAACCGAACAACTCAATGGAACCAAGGATGCTTTTTTTATGTTCTTTTTCCCAGGCAGTATCAGTCTTTGGAAGAATGCAATTGTAATCGAAATGGACCAGTTTATCCTGGATTCCAAATTCAGCAAATATAGCCAATGCAAAAGCAGAGGCAGCCCAGTCATCCTCATCGTTAAAATTCCCGTCCGTACTATAAGCGATCCTCCCCTTGAATTTCTTACCATCAAATGGACCAGTATGGCCGGATATCCTAACCGGAGAAATAATAAAAAACATGATGACTATAACGGATAATTGCATCTTCGCTTCAAAATATTTGCCGTTACTAATCAAATGAAATGACATGGAACGTGAAACCTGGATGTTAAGTTAGCATATCTTTATTGAAAATATATTTCATATTCCAATTTACCTTCAGCACTTATTGTAAATCCGCAGCACTCTTTGTCATTCAGCTCAACTTCGATGAATGAAGCATTGATCCCTGAACTGTTTATAAATTCAATTACCATGGCTCCATAGTCTGCTGCATTGCTTCTCGATTGAGACTGGATCACGGTTCCCAAAGAAGGGTTCCATACCAATCCCAAACCATATCTTTGCTGCGGGGTTACTAATTTCCCACTATTGCAGATTGCGTAATAAACAGGCCTTCTGATAAAGGCATAGATTGTTTCACTCCGGTCATCTTTTCTGATATGAATAAAGTCTTCTCTTTTCAAATAAGGTAGCTGGTTGATTGCTACTTCTTTCTCTGTGTTCGATTGGTAGCCACATTTCCATTCCCTCATGCAAGAATGCATATGGAGAAAAAGCGTTAAAAATCCCTGCCTGAAGCGGGGCAACATCAGGGTATGATTTTCCCATGGCATCATACTTTTGCTTCTGGAACCGTTTCATCTCTTGCCGGCTCGGCTCAAAGGCATGCACCAGGGGAATAAACTCAGCTTTCGGAACCCATCTAGCGGAAGCAGGATCTTCTGCCTCATTTTTCAAATAAAATCCTTTTCTCTGCCGGGTCTCAATGGCCCTGTTCAGGTAATAACATAAATTATCAGGCTCTTTTACGGCATTATATGAAAACCAGTCGTACCAGTTTTTTGTCTTTTCAATGATTTCATCATGAAATTCCTTTCCCTCTGCATAATGCCAGGCAACCTGGAGGTCGCTGTGGTGGGTACTCAGGTAATATTCCCAGTCGGGACCACCTTTTTCATAGAAAAAACCGGCAGGGCTCTGAAATTCATCCATGCTCTGGTGAAACCGTTCCTGCAACAGAACTTCAATTTCAGGATCACTGTTTAATAACCATAAGGCTCGGCCTATGAACTTGGTAGCGAAGGCAGTGGGTGCCAAACTCCATCGTTCAGTCCCATATTCGCTAAACCGTCCATCCTCATTCTGAATATCGCACCGGAAGATCAGTGCCGCTTCGATCCTGGCTTTCAGGGAAGGATCGTCATAATATGGATTCCACGGACGCTGGCTGGTATAAAACCAGACAAGGCTCAGATTTCCCTCCATCACCCGGGCATTGTAGGGATGATGGTTCCGACTCCCCCTCCAAACTGACAAATTGAAAAAACCACGATTCATTCCTGTATTCGATAAAATTGCTACCAGTGCTTATGACCTGTATCGCAGAATCAAATTGGTTGGTCTCAATCCCTGGGTAGGCAACATATCTCCAAAAATGGCCATCTCTTTTGCACAATTAATACTTGAACCAAACAACCACCGCTGGAATTTCTGAATGTGTTCGCTGTTGTAGTACCTGGTGTCTATTCCGGTAAACTCCAGGACATCCATGTAGCCGGATTTTGACACCCCGATGTCCCCACCACCCACTCTCTCCCAGGCATAGTGATTGGTTACCGGGCTATTCAATCCTCTTTCACTTTGCCAACCAAAACTTTATTGTAATCCCAATTCTGTTCCTTGCACAGCACCCTTACATGTGAATCCCAGGTTGGCTCATCTTCGTTGCGAATAGATCCGAAACAGTCTATAGCGAGGTATTTTATCCATGTGCCCTGGTCCGCTTTGACAGCATGCCAGTCACCCACCGGTATCCTGACTACATCGCCCGGCGAAACACGCATATCTCGGGGTGA
>LJUP01000313.1 GCA_001303955.1 Bacteroides sp. SM23_62
TGGAACAACAGGTAGGCATCTGTAACCCTGCCCAACAAAGTGATAATGGGGTCAGCCCCAAAAACGAGCAGACTGAGTGCTGTATATATTAAAACAAGCGAAAGCGCAGTGATAATAGAAATTATCATTGCCTTCCGCTTGATCATATTTCGAAAGTTCATCCTTGCTTTTGGCGAAGGATAAAGGAAGTAAAAAAAGTTGGAAAATCCAGCGGAATCTAATTATCCGCGTTCTTTTTCTTCCTGCGGGCAATAAAATAGGCAACACCGGCTGCACCGAGGATACTGAGCAGGCCTCCATCCAGGGGAACCCCTGTGGTCTCTGCTGTTCCTCCTCCCCTCCCGTCCACAACAGCAAAGGCGTTGATCGATACAATTGCCAGGAGCAGAATGATAAATATAATTTTTGATTTCATGGCCAGAGCATTTTTAAATATTGGTTTTGACCTTATACGCGCATCCAAAGATTTTGTTTACTGACGTAAAGGTAATTCATAAAACAAATATCTTCCAAATTATTTGTCAATGAAGCAGGTGTGTTAATCAAATATTATGGTACAAATGCCTATCTTGTGCATCAAAGCTATTGCCATTATGACAATGAAGGATATTCATGACTTCTATGCGGCCATCGACAGGTTTGACACCGAGTCTTTTGCAAGCTACCTGGATGACAGGGCCAGGTTTAAGTTTGCCAACATCCCGGTAATCACCGGAAAGAATCATATTTTCGAGTTTGTAGCCGGATTTTTCCAATCGATTAAGGCCATCAGGCACAAGAACCTTGAAATCTATGAACTGGAAGGGATCCGGTTTGTTATGGGAAATGTTACCTACACCCGCCTGGATGGTTCCACGCTTTCAGTGGATTTCTCCCACACCTTCAGGCTGATTGGCAATAAAATCAAGGAATACCTCATTTTTATCGACAATTCAGAATTATTCAAGTAACCAGCCGGTCCTTTTCCTTCAAAGGATCCGAAATCCCAGACTAAAAAAGTCCCCCATGAAATCAATCATCTCCCTGGTACTGACGGGTTCCCTGATCGTTAATGGTCTTATCGCTAATGATGTGTTTGTGACCGAGTGGCTTGACTCCGGACCCTTGCAGGTGCATGCCCCGGGCTTCATCAAAGGACCGAATATCCGGTCCGAGGAATTTGGCCCAGCGTATGTATTATCGAATGCTTACCTGGATCTGGCCAGTCTGGCTCCGGCGGAAGGGGAGCCATTCCTCTGGGACAACCAGGAAGTGCAGAACTGGATTGTGATCAGGATCCCGGAAGGTGAGAGACTGGAAATAAAACCCATCAGGAGAGCGGAGTACCAGATAGCCTACCATGCATTTTATATTGAATCGGGAGGATTGAATAAATATGAAATGGAAGTTGAAAGTCCCCAGATATTCGAGGTATTTCTTCAGGGTAAAAAGCTGGCGTCAAGCTACAAACTGGCCGGGGCAGAAAATGCAAATACCGTAAAGGCTACCCTGGATCTGGACCGCGGAAAATTCCTGGTCATAGTGAAGTCATTGTATACCAGGGGAGATGAGAATAAGTGGTGGATCAAGGCAAAGGTGTCGGGGAAACCCTTGCTGGGTACCACACCTGAATGTGGCATGAATATCCATCACCTCCTGGAGGGTACAAAGCTTGGTAACGTTTCTATTTCGGCAGACGGATCCCTGGTAATGGTCAATTACAGCAGGGTGGATAAAAAATCCGGGGACAAGAGCAAGTGGACAGAAATCAAGGATGTTGCCACCGGCAGGATCATGCAGAGTTTCAGGAAAGCCGGAACTACCGGTTATCGTTGGATGCATTCGGGGAAAAAACTTTATTACATCAAACCGGGTAAGGAGGGATCATCTCTCTGGACATATGACTTTGAGGAGGGAACGGAATATCCTGTGCTGGAGGATATTGAAGAGCTTTCCGGAACAGAATGGTCACCGGATGAGAAGTTTCTGATCTACACCATCTCTGAAAAAAAGAAAACCGATCCCGGATCTGCGCTCAGGTATATGGACGAGCTGGGCAACCGTACATTCCCTGACAAATCCGTCGGCAGCCTATATAAATATGATGTAGCGAGCAAAGTCAGCACCCGGCTGACTTTCGGGGATTACAGCACGGGGCTCAATGATATCAGCCAGGATGGTAAAAAAATGGTTTTCAGTGTGATCAGGCCCAATCCCACCGAAAGACCCTTTACGCAGCAGGATATGTACCTGATGGATCTTACTTCGGGAAAGGTAGACACCCTCTGGAATGATTCCCCATGGAGCGGAACAGCCAGGTTCTCCCCTGACGGAACAAAACTGCTGGTTTCCGGGGGACCAGACCTTTTCGGAGAGACGGGCAGGAATATCGGGGACCATCCCATGGCCAATAATTTTGATACACAGGCCTATCTGTATGATCTGTCAACAGGTGAAATTGATCCTTTCACGCGGGATTTCAATCCATCTGTCCTGAACGCCACCTGGCATCCGGTGGATGGCCGCATCTATATTACTGCCATAGATGAGGTCTACAGGAGGTTATATGTGTATGATGCCGGGGACCGGCAATTCAGCCTGATTTCAACCATGCCAGAGGTGCTTGGATCATTCAGCCTGGCTGGGAAGAAGCTTGTGGCAGCCTATACCGGGACTTCTCTGGGCAGTTACAACAGGGCCTGGATCCTGGACCTCGAAAACGGATCCAGCAGGTTATTCGATGATGTGGAAGCCAGCATTTACCGGCATGTCCGGTTCGGACATTCGGGGGAGTGGGATTTTGAGATGGAAGACGGTACCCTGATCAGGGGATTTTTCCTCTATCCACGCAAATTTGATCCTGCAAAAAGATATCCCCTGATCGTCCATTATTACGGTGGGACCAATCCCATATCGAAAAGCTTTGGCGGCCGGTACCCGGCCGATATCTGGGCCGGTGAAGGATACGTCGTATATGTACCCCAGCCCAGCGGAGCTATAGGATTCGGACAGGAGTTCTCCGCCCGGCACCAGAACAACTGGGGTAAAACAGTGGCCGGTGAGATCATTGAAGGGACAAAAAAATTCATCGAGGCGCACGATTTCGTGGATCCGGAAAAGGTTGGCTGTATAGGCGCCTCCTACGGCGGATTCATGACCATGCTCCTGCTAACCCAGACGGATATTTTCACCTGCGCCATCTCCCATGCCGGGATCAGTTCCATCAGCTCCTACTGGGGAGAAGGTTATTATGGTTACTGGTATTCGGCTGACGCAACCGGGGATTCCTACCCGTGGAACCGCAGGGATATTTACATTGACCAAAGTGCCCTGTTCAATGCCGACAGGATCAATACCCCCTTGCTGCTGCTGCACGGGTCCGAAGACACCAATGTTCCCCTGGGAGAATCACTGCAGCTCTGGGTGGGACTGAAAATCCTTGGGCGGCCGGTCGAAATGGTGCAGGTGGAAGGGGAAGATCACTGGATACTGATTTACTCCAAACGTGTTGAGTGGCATAATACCATCATGTCGTGGTTCGATAAGTGGCTGAAGGGAAAGGCCGGGGACTGGAAAACACTTTTCCCGGAGAGCAGGCTTTGATACATTGCAGGTCTGTTGGCATTTACCTGGTACATCTATTGACACGGGAATCATTATTTACTACATTTATGGCAAATTGTGACCATCATGAAGAAAATACTATACTCCCTGATTTTAGTTGTATCAACCTTATTCCTGGGCATCTCAGCCATCCATGCACAATGTGTGCCAGATACGGTCAACTGCAAGGACACCCTCATGCCTGGTGAATTCTGTCCCAGGACGCTCCCTGATGGCTACATTGGACAGCCATATAATGAGGTCATTACCATCATTCCGCCAGATGAGTATATCTACAATGGGAACCCCATTGAAGTCTTAAAGCTCATTGTTACAGATGTAAAAAATATGCCCCCCGGTATCACCTATGAAGCCAATGCCCCGGAATTTTTTCCGGACACCGCCTATTGTGTTCTGTTAAGCGGCACACCTGATTCAGCGGGCATTTATAACCTTGGCATCACGGTAACCGTTTTCATTAACTTTTTGGGTACTCCTATTGGCGTAGAGGATATTACTGATGACACATCGGTGAGTATCACCATACATGCCGGATCGGGACTGGAAAACTACGACTGGGATGACCAGTTTGTGATCTGCGGACCGAATCCTTTCAACAATACCACCATGATCCGCCTGAAATCCCAGGGTATTGAAGATGCCGAGCTTGTTGTGTATAATTTGCTTGGGGGCGTGGTCTACCGCGAACAGTTGAGGACCTCACCCGGCATTAACAGCTTCCGCTTTAACGGGCAGGATCTCCGGCACGGCACCTATATTTACCATGTTTCAACAAGGGGGGAAATATACACCAATCGCTTGTTGAAACTGAAGGATTGACCGCCTAAAATCTGAAAGTTAGCTGAAAGGTAATATTCCTGGGCGGCCTGATATCCCCGGGCCTTCCCATGTATTCCTTATTGGTCAGGTTCTGCAGGACCAATCCCGCATTCATGAAAGCGGTAACATCATACAATATCCTTGCATTCATAAGGGTATGGCCATTGTTATGCTGTGCCCAGTAATCCGGGAATCCGGGAAGGATAAGTTCTCCGATCAGGGGACTTAAAAACACCTCATCAATATTCTCCATCCGGCTGTTGTAGATGATGGTATAACCCAGTGTAAATCTTCCGGGCGAAATTTCCAGATCACCTTTCACGGAATGCTTGTAACGGTATTTGAGGTACTGGTTCTCTGTTGTATCACCAGCTTCCCCCACATTCAGATCGACAGGATTGATATAGGTATAACCGGCCATGATGGTTACTGGTAATATAAAAAGCTTACCGGCCCCTGCCAGGGTAGTCTCAAACCCCGTGATCCGGGCATTCCCTACGTTCAATGCCTTGAAACCAACATGTTCCAGGGTAGGAAAATCTACGGTGTCAGGTTTGTATACCCCGAAATTAAATTCTATCATGTCATGATACTGCGTCCAGAAGGCCGCCAGGTCAATATAACCATTCCATTCACCCAGCCTGACACCCTGTTTAACACCCAGCTCCGCACTCCATCCCCTTTCTGACTGAAGATCAGGATTGGGAAAAATATTCATCGCACCCACGCTGGTGGCCGTGTATTTCTCTGCCACGGACGGGAAACGGTAACCCTGTCCGAATGATGCCCTCAGGTAAGTATATTTAAATGGCTGGGAATTCAGTCCCGCACGCAGGACAGGATTGGAATATTCCACCTGCCTATCCAGTTTATATCTTTCAAAACGGACGCCGAATGCGAGGTTCAGCTTCTTTACAGGCTTTGCATCACCCTGGGCGAAAATGGCATTGTTGAAACTGCTGTGGTTCCCGTACAGTTCGGCCACGGTTCCCGACCAGGTAGCGGATAAGCCTCCCGTAAAATCAAACCTCTCCCCGAATTTCATGTAATACTGGTATTCCCCGAACATTAGATTTGAACGGTTGTTCTTATCCGTGGCTTCCGGAAAATTATTCTTGATATGAAAGAACCTTGTTTTCAGGCTGTGCCGGGCGCCCTGGTTCCCATGGTACATGACATATGGATCCACATTGGCCCGGCCGCCGTTCAGGGCAGATATGGCCTGGGGATTTTGCCTCAGCGCACCCGAATCGGCATCCTGCCACATCAGAAAATCGATCTTTTCAACAAGCATGCTGTTCATATTGACCCCATAGGACAAACCCTTGATCTTCCTGCTCCTGTAATTAAGTTTCAGGTTCAGGCGTCCCCTTTGCTGGTTTTCATTTTCCCTGTATCCCTGGTCCTTGAACAGATTCCCGCCGGCCACCAGGTCCAGCTGCCCGATCTTCCTGGCATGTGAAAACTGGGCCCCTGCCCATACCGGCTGTTTGTCCCACCATACCATCTCCCCGCGGCCGGGGTCGAGATAAATCCCCAGAAAGGTATTCAGGTAGGTTTCCGGTTCTGATGCAGGATAAGCTGTCCGGATATTAAATACCCCGTTCAGTGCTGATGATCCGTACAGCACCGAGGAAGCTCCCTTGATGATCTCGATCTGTGCAATGTTTTCCACCGGCAGGTAATCCCATTTGACATCCCCGGCATCCCCCGTTAAAATGGGCAGATCATCCATCAGTACAAGGACACGGCTCCCTGCCCCGTAACTGTATCCTGCTCCTCCGCGGATACCGGGTTGTCCGTCGAGTATCTCAACACCAGGGGTTTGTAAAATAATTTGATCGAGCGATGTTATGCTGTTATGGCTGATCCGTTCGGGTTTAATGATATCCAGTGAAACCATTACTTCCGATAATTTTTGCTCATATCTGCTGGCACTCACCACAATCTCGTCCAGCACGGTAACAGAACGGACCATCTTTACATTCAGGATGACGGTGTCTCTGGAGCCGGCATATACCGTTTGCCTGAAGGGTTGATATCCCACGTATCGGCAGATTACACTGATCACCTTCCCTGCTGTAACCAGGATGTAATGTCCGCCGGTATCGGAGATGGTCCCGCTCTTTTCACCCACGCTTATGCTGGCACCGATCAACGGCTCCCCACTCACGGAATCGGTGATCATTCCCTTGATTACCAAGGGTTCCTGACTATATGAAGCAGAGAAGATAGTCAGCAGGAGAATGATGAGGATGGATCTTTTCATTGGCAGTCCCCCGTCAGCAACAAATTTAGGAAACGAGCATGAAAACTCGGTCCAATTAACAAGAATACTTCTAAATACACTTCTAAATACCTCATTTTTTGCGGCCTGACTTTTCAGATCATAAGGGAGATTGGCTTTTTTCTTGAATATTATAATATATTGCATTGATATACTTACAAATAGCTATGGGACCTGCAAAAAAAACGGAGGCCTGCGAGAATATACAGGATATCAGAAATGCCATTGATGAGATCGACAGGGAAATCATACAGCTTTATGCACAAAGGGATGCCTATGTCAGGGAGATC
>LJUP01000314.1 GCA_001303955.1 Bacteroides sp. SM23_62
ATTCTGGAATAATAATTGTAAATTTAGGCCATGAAAATCTCAGAAGGTCAAGTATTGGAGGCATTGCGCAAGGTAAAATACCCGGGTAAGGACCAGGATATTGTTTCCATGAACCTTGTATCAGAGATACAGATTGAAGGAAATAAACTGGCCTTCAGCCTTACCTTTGAAAGGTCAAATGATCCGGTCATTTCATCCGTCAGGAAAGCATGTGTCAAAGCCGTTCAGAAATACCTCGGGAAAGATGTGGATATAGCAGGCCACATTCAGGTAAAGGCAAAGGAAATGGTTGAAGGTGAAAGGATCCTTCCTGGCGTTAAGAATATCATAGCCGTGGCATCGGGCAAAGGCGGTGTCGGCAAGTCCACCGTGGCAGTGAACCTGGCCGTGGCAACAGCCCGGTTGGGGTATGATGTGGGACTCATTGATGCGGATATTTTCGGGCCCTCCATACCCAAAATGATGAAAGCGGAAAACCAGCGTCCTGCTGTGGTAGTCGAAGACGGCAAGGAGCTTATGATCCCCGTTCAGAGTTACGGGGTCAGCTTGTTGTCCATTGGCTTTTTTGTGGATCCAGCCGATGCAGTGGTCTGGAGGGGACCTATGGCCACCGGTGCACTCAAACAATTTATCAGCCAGACAAAATGGGGTGAACTGGATTACCTGTTCATAGACCTGCCTCCCGGCACCAGTGATATTCACCTTACCATGGTGCAGGAAGTGCCCGTCACGGGTGCCGTTGTTATAACAACACCCCAGCAGGTTGCACTGGCAGATGCCTTGAAAGGGATCAATATGTTCAGGAGTGACAAGATCAATGTGCCGGTGATCGGGCTGGTCGAAAATATGGCATGGTTCACACCGGAGGAATTGCCTGACAATAAATACTTTATTTTCGGGAAGGATGGTGGCAGTGAGCTGGCAACAAGGCTGAACGTTCCCCTGCTCGGACAGATTCCCATTGTGCAGGGGATCTGTGAAGGGGGGGACCAGGGTAAACCTGTTGTGCTGGATTCCACCTCACCCGTGGCAGCAGCATTTGAGGGACTGGCAAAAAATGTGATCAGGGAGACCGACAGGAGAAATGCTGACCTGCCCCCGACAAAAATTGTAGAGATAACGAAAAAATAAATCCTAATACCATAAATCATGACGGAAAAAGAAAGAATTGATTTGAATGCGAGGGTAAACAGGGCCCTTGATAAAATCAGGCCTTACCTGGAAGCAGATGGGGGTGGAATTACCCTTGAAGAAGTAACGGATGAAAAGGTGGTTAAAGTGAAGCTGCATGGTGCCTGTGATGGATGTCCTTTCAGCTACCAGACCTTGAAGGCTGGTGTTGAGCAGGCCCTTATGAAAGAGGTACCGGAAATGAAGGAATTAATCGCCGTTGATTAGTCCCACATGTAAGCACACTGGATTCAACATCAGATTGAACATCCCTGCACAATTGTGCGGGGATTCTTACGTTTGATTTTCATATACCTGAACCGGCTTGAGAAAGCATATCCTTATATACGGCCTCATCCTGTCCCTCTTGCTGGCAGCATCCTGCAGTACGGAAAAAAATACCAGCACGACACGGACATATCATAATGTAACTGCCAGGTATAATATATTCTTTAATGGCAATGAGAGTTTTAAGAAGGGGCTCAAGAGGATAGAAGATTCGTATGATAATGATTTTACCAGGATCCTTCCCATTTTCCTGTATTCGGATGAAAGCATGGCTTCATCTATCGGGCCGGATATGGAAAGAACCATACAAAAAGCCACCAAGGTGATCACCCTGCATTCCATTACGGTCAAACCTGAATTCAAAGGTGGTCCCCAAACCCAGAAACAAAAGGACTTTTACGCACAAAATGAATACAACAACCATGTCCCCAGCAACTACCTGCTGATGGGCAAGGCCTATCTTTACCGGCATGATCTTTACCTGGCCCTGGAGACCTTCAAGTTTGTACTCTCCGAATACCATTATGATGACATCATCTATGAGGCACAGGTATGGCGGGCACGCACCCATATCATGCTTGAGGAATACCTGGAGGCTGAAGACATCCTGGAAGTACAGACGGGGATGGTGGAATTCCCGGAAAAACTCAGGCCTGCTCTGTATGCCACGGTCGCTGATCTGTATATGCAGCAGGGAGATTATGAACGGGCCATTGCCCCCCTGACAAGGGCCCTTGAGGGTGTCAAGAAGAAGGGACAGCGGATCAGGTATACCTATATTCTCGCCCAGCTGCACCAGGAAGCCGGAGATCCGAAACTGGCATCGGAATACTACCGCAAGGTAATCAAAATGAACCCGCCCTACGAGTTCAGTTTCAATGCCAGGATCAACCGGGCAAGTGTGTTCATGGCCGGCGCTGATAACGCCAAGGAGATAAAGGATGAACTAAGGAAGATGCTGAAAGATGACAAGAATGCGGAATTCAAGGACCAGATCTATTATGCCCAGGGAAACGTGGCTTTCAGAGAAGGAAATATTGAGGAAGCCATTGAAATGTACAAGTTGAGTTCCGCCCACAGTACAACCAATACACAGCAGAAAACCACCACCTGCCTTACCCTCGCAGACATTTACTATGAACGTCAGGATTATGAGATGGCTGATTTTTATTATGATAGTGCCGCTGTTTATCTAACATCCGATTATCCGGGATATCAGGAATTCATGCAGAAAACCATGAGTTTGTCCCAGCTCGTTGAGAACCTCCGGATCGTTCAGCTGGAAGACAGCCTGCAGATGCTGGCCGGTCTGGATGAGGCGGCAAGGCTTGCCATCATTGACAGCATTATCTCCGCACTGCAACTGGCAGAACAACTTGCCCGTGAGGAAGAGGTAAGGGCGATGCAGGACCAGCAATACAACCGCCTGGCCCTGAACCAGAGCCAGCGCACCGGTTATACTGCAGATCAGAGCGGGAAATGGTACTTTTATAACCAGGCTGCCAAGAGTTTTGGCCAGCCCGAATTCAGGATGAAATGGGGGAACCGGAAGCTTGAAGATAACTGGAGAAGATCCAACAAGAGGGAGATCAGCTTCGAGGCCATTTCGGGGGAAGAAGGGACCGATACCACCGGAATAGTGGCAGAGAAACAGAAAGTACTGAGCAACAAATCGAGGGAATTCTATCTCCAGGATATCCCCATGACTGATTCCATGATGCAATTATCCAACGAAAGGATCATAGAAGCTTTATTCAATGCCGGTACCATATACAAAAATGACCTGGGGGACATACCCAGGGCGATTGATACCTATACGGACCTGATGGACCGATATCCCGGGAATGATTATACCCTGAATACCTACTATAACCTGTACTCTATTCATAACCAGGAGAACAACATCCAGCTGGCCAATGTATATAAACAATCCATCATCCGGGAATTCCCGGAGAGCCAGCCTGCTCAATTGCTGACCAATCCAAATTATGCAGCGGAACTGCTGGCCAAGGAAAACGAGGTGAATCATTATTATGAACGCACCTATCAATTATTCCAGCAGGGCTATTATGATCGCGTCATTCGGGATGTGGATACTGCCCTGGTGCGTTTTGCAGAGGATCCCCTGATCCCCAAATTTGAATTATTAAAGGTCCTGGCCATAGGCAAAACCGAAGATTTGCTCGTGTTTAGCCTGGCACTGGACAGCCTGGCCAGTACAACACCTGATCCACAGGTCGCTGAAATGGCCAGCATGATACTGGCATACATACTGAACTCGGACCAGGAGGTAAAAACGGAGACGCAAAAGATCGAAGCAGAGGAAATTTACAGTCCCGATACCACCGGGGTGTTTTTTTACGGCCTATTTGTGAACAACAGGGTGGATCTGAATCAACTCAAGTTTGAATTTATTAACTTGAACCTTGATCATTTTCCCAATAATACTTTTAATATCATCGATGAAGCCCTGGAGGAAGGGGAAATAGCATTGTATGTCAAGCAGTTCCCCGATATGGCAGATGCAAGGGACTACTTCGAACTGGCACGCATGAATGAAGCCATACGCAAAACGCTGGAGGGGGTAACTTACAGACCGTTTATCATATCACAGGGAAACGCTGAAATACTGCTCAGTGACAGGGTCCCGGATAAGTACTGGTTGTTTTTCAGGAAGCATTACAGCAATGGTGAAGGAAATTAAAATACTCTGGACGGATGACGAGATTGACCTGCTGAAACCACATATCCTTTTTCTTCAGGAGAAAGGTTATTCCGTACTGACTGCAAGCAACGGGGATGAGGCCATCAGGCTGGTGAAGGAACAAAACATTGACCTGATCTTCCTGGATGAAAACATGCCGGGAATGAGTGGACTGGAAACCCTGAACGTGATCAAGGGATTGAATCCGGGACTACCGGTAGTCATGATCACCAAAAGTGAGGAAGAAGACATCATGGATGAAGCCATCGGCGCCAAGATCAATGATTACCTGATCAAGCCTGTGAAACCCAACCAGATCCTGCTGTCCATCAAGAAAAACATTGATACAAAGAGGCTGGTGACCAAACGTACCACCTCGGCTTACCAGTCAGAATTTGCCCAGATACGGATGCTTATCAATACAGCCTATCATTTCAGCGACTGGGTAGAGGTTTACAAGAAACTGACTTACTGGGACCTCGAACTTGAATCCAGTATGGATGATGGTATGGAGGAGATCCATAAAATGCAGAAAGCGGAGGCCAATGCCGGATTTTCAAAATTTATCAAGACCCACTATTATTCCTGGTTTGAAGGAACGGACCCGGAAATACCCCTGCTGTCCCCGGGCATTTTCAGGGAAAGGGTGCTGCCGATCATACAGAATGGCGAAAAAGTATGTTTGATTGTGATCGATAACCTTCGTTATGATCAATGGAAAATACTTCAACCCCTCATAGAGGAATATTATACATTGGATTCGGAGGAAATCGTCTGCAGTATCCTGCCAACGGCCACACAATATGCCAGGAATGCCATGTTCGCCGGTTTGATGCCCATGGAAATAGAGAAAAGATATCCCCAGCTGTGGGTGGATGAGGAAGAAGAAGGCGGGAAGAACCTGAAAGAGAAAGACCTTCTTGAAAAGCAGCTCCAGCGAATGGGATTGACACTGCGGATCCACTATGACAAGATCAATCATTCAAGGGGGGGTAAGAAGCTTGTGGAAAATACTTCGAACCTGATGGATTTTGACCTGGCGGCCATCATCTTTAATTTTGTGGACATCCTTTCCCATGCCCGTACCGAACTCGAAATGATCAAGGAACTGGCATATGATGAACCTGCATACAGGTCACTCACAAGATCATGGTTCGAACACTCACATCTCTATGATTTTCTGAAGGAACTGTCCAAGCTGGACATCAAGGTGGTTTTGACCACAGACCATGGGACCATACGGGTAAATAACCCGGTAAAGGTGGTAGGAGACAGAAAAACCACCCCAAACCTCAGGTATAAGCAGGGGAAAAACCTGAATTATAAACCTGAAGAAGTCTTCGAAATCAAAAACCCAAGCCAGATCCACCTGCCCAAATCCCATGTCAGCTCATCCTTTATTTTTGCTACCAACTATGACTTCCTGGTGTATCCGAACAACTACAACCAGTTCGTGAATTATTATAAGAACACTTTCCAGCACGGAGGCATTTCCATGGAAGAAATGCTGGTGCCAATGGTCATCCTCAGTCCATCGTAAATTATGCCTGGCCAATGTTACGCATCAGCATACCAGACCTGGCATCCATCGATGATGCTGCCCGCAAGTTGATCGACACCCTTCCCGACAAAAGAATTTTTGCCTTCTACGGTGAGATGGGCGCGGGAAAAACAACCCTGATCAAAGCCTTGTGCCGGGTCCTCAAGGTTACTGATGTTACGAGTTCCCCTTCGTTCGGATTGATCTATGAATATCGAACCACAGGGAGTGATTCCGTCTATCACTTTGATTTTTACAGGATAGAACACCTGGAGGAGGCTTATGACATTGGCTATGAAGAATATATTGAAAGTGGCCGGTATTGTTTCATTGAATGGCCCGGTAAAGTAGCGTCAGTATTACCTCCTGAGACTGTAAATGTGAGTTTGCATGTTGCCGAAAATAATGAAAGAATCATGGAGGTGGAGGTTTAAGTTATGCATGCAAACTTGACTATGATGGTGAATTATGTTATTTTAGGCTTATGATACCTCAGGATACATCCGATGCACAATTCACCTTTGGCAGGGCGAGCCTTATGCCCCAGGAGGAGATGCTGGAAGTTGGGAAAAGCAAGAAACAACTCACCATTGGCATCCCGAGGGAGATCCAGAAATTCGAAAGCAGGGTTGCCCTTACACCGGAAGCGGTAGACCAGCTTGTAAACGCAGGGCATGAGGTTTTGATTGAGTCAGGGGCTGGGAATGCCGCCAATTATCCGGATAAGGATTATAGCGAACTGGGAGGTCTTATCCTTGACAGCAGGGAAGCGATCTATAATGCAGACACGATTCTCAAGATAGCCCCTCTGTCCCTTGAGGAGATTGAATTGCTCAATGAAAGGCAGGTGGTTATCTCGTCACTCCATCTGAACAGCCAGACCAAACAGTTTGTACAGCAGCTGATGCAAAAAAAAGTGACTGCCATAGCCTTTGAAAATATCAAGGATGAACATAACTGTTACCCGGTAGTTCGTTCCATGAGCACCATTGCCGGGAATACCTCCATACTTATCGCCGCTGAATATTTGAGCAATTTTCGTGGCGGTAAGGGCGTTAT
>LJUP01000315.1 GCA_001303955.1 Bacteroides sp. SM23_62
AAGAAACGGCTCCCAGCACGATGAGCATAATCATCTGTGATCCGTGGCTGAGGGTGGCATAAGTCAGCGCCGGTTCCCTCGGGATCTTGTAGAGGGTGAAGCCAAGTACCACCATGTAATGATAGGCGCCTATGCCTCCCTGGACAGGGACAACCCATCCCAGGGTACCCACGACAAGCAGGAAGAGTGCATCGATCAATTCAAGCCGGGAAGTTTCCGGCAGCACAAATAAGGCTGCATAGGTCATCATCCAGTAACAGGCCCAGATCATCAACGAATGAAAGATAAAACTCCACCTCTTTTTAAGCTTGTAGATGGTTTTCAGACCGTCGATGATTCCCTTGATAAAGGACTTTATCTTCTGAACCATCCGGATCTCTGATAATCTGGACCGGAACATGAAATACAGTATGATGACAAGCAAGGGAATACTCACGATGATCAGCAACAGGATCCAGGTACCTCCGAAAGATTCATTCAATCGTTCGATCAGGGGATCATAGAGATTGTTTTTGATAAAATTCCCAAAATAATCAAATCTTCCTATGACCAGTACAAACAGCAGAACAATAAGGATAACCATATCGATGACCCTTTCCAGAATGACCGTACCGAATAATTTATCAACGGGTACCTTCTCGGCTTTTGACAGGGAGCCGCAGCGGATGATCTCTCCCAAACGCGGGAATGCGAAATTTGCCAGGTAACCGGTATTGACAGCATAAAAACTGTTCCAGAATGACACCTTGTAATGAAGCGGTTCGATCATGATGACCCATCGCTGGCTTCTGCTCAGGATGGAGATCAACCCGATCAGCAGGTACAGGAAGACATATCCGTAACGTGCATTGACAAAACTGTTACGGAGTTCACCGGCATCCACACCCCTGAATGCGAAATACAACAGCACCAGTGCTATGGAAAGGAACAGCAGGAAACGCAGGATTTTGAAAATCTTTTTTTTCAAGGAGGGTTTTTACTTGACAGGTTTATTGGTAGCGGTGTCAGGGAAGATGATGGTCGGTTCGAAGGTCTTTGCCTCTTCGAAGTCCATTGAAGCATAAGAGATGATAATGATGATATCACCTACGGCTACTTTTCGTGCTGCGGGTCCATTCATACAAATTACTCCTGATCCCCTATCTCCTGTAATCACATATGTTTCAAGACGTTCCCCATTGTTGATGTTAACCACCTGCACCTTTTCATTGGCAATGATATTGGCGGCATCCATCAGGTCTTCATCAATGGTGATACTGCCCACGTAATGGAGATTTGCCTCCGTTACGGTGACCATATGGATCTTGGATTTGACTACCTCGATATTCATATCGCGGCAAAGTTAAGAAGAAATATTAATATTATCTATTAATCTAACTTTCCCGATCTGCACGGCAATACATCCGATTTTAGCACCTTCGTCGGACCATTCCCGGACGGGTTGCAAACTCTCCCTGTCAACGATCTGAAAATATTCGACCTTCAAGATCGGATATTCGCTGAGCTGGTCTATGATCATTTCCTGAAGCTTGTCCACAGGCAGTGTGCCGGCCAGGTCCCGTGCCCGTAAAAGAGCTTTTGAAATGCCTGTGGCCACGGTACGCTGCTCGGGTGTCAGGAGTTTGTTCCGGGAACTCATGGCCAATCCATCTGCCTCCCTGATGATCGGGCAACCGATGATCTCCACAGGGATTTCCAGCTGCCTGACCATGGCCCTGACAATGGCCAGCTGCTGAAAGTCCTTTTCGCCGAAATAAACCCTGTCGGGACGGACGATGTCAAGGAGCCTGCTGACCACCTGGGCCACTCCATTAAAATGCCCGGGCCGGTGCAGTCCTTCCATGGTTTTATCCAATCCCCCGAAATCAAAACGACGTGTGTCAGGTTCCGGATAAATTTCCGGTGCCTCGGGGGCAAAGACCAGGTCAATGGGGTAGGATGACATGATCTCCAGATCTGTCTCCAGGTTTCTGGGGTAATGATCGAAATCGTGCTTCTCATTGAACTGTGTCGGATTCACGAATATGCTTACAACTGTGAATCTATTGTCATTGACTGAACGGCGGATCAGGGACAGGTGTCCCTCATGCAGGGCTCCCATGGTTGGGACAAATCCCAGAGAACCTTCTTCCTGCCAAAGAGATTTTAACTGTTTTCTGGCTTCCTGGATGGTTTTTACGGGCACCAACATGGGTTGAATTTGTACAAATATAGAGATTTCAGCTGTCCAAACCACAGTGTTAATAACCTGTGGATAAGTGCCAAAAATGAAGATTTTTTAGTAATTTTGTGGGGCGTTTTTCATTTGAGCTTATGAAACAAGCCAAAATATTATTCATCTCGCAAGAAATCACTCCATACCTTCCTGAATCAGAAATGTCGAAGATTGGGAGATACCTCCCACAGGGAATCCAGGAAAAAGGAAGGGAAATCCGTACCTTCATGCCCAAGTGGGGATCCATCAACGAGCGAAGGAATCAATTGCATGAAGTGATCAGGCTTTCCGGGATGAATCTGATTATTGATGAAACGGATCATCCGCTGATCATCAAGGTGGCTTCCATTCAGTCGGCACGAATGCAGGTATATTTTATTGATAATGAAGATTACTTTCATCGCAAATTTGTGCTGGCTGATGAGAACGGGGAATATTTTCAGGACAACGATGAAAGGGTCATTTTTTTTGCCAGGGGTGTGCTGGAGACAGTCCGAAAACTTCGCTGGTCCCCGGATTTGGTACATTGCCATGGCTGGATCACGGCACTGGTGCCCTTGTACCTGAAGCGGTCATTTGCGGATGATCCCCTCTATAATAATTCAAAGATTGTTTATTCTGTTTACAATGATGATTTCAACAGACCTTTGAATAAGGATTTCAAGGTTAAACTGAGAATGGAAGGAATCAGGGATGAGGATGTCAATGGACTGGCAAATCCCAGTTTTGAAAACCTGACCAAAATGGCCATAGATATGTCAGATGCAGCAATTATCGGCAGCAGCGAGATCAATAAATCTATCTATAAATATATCAAATCCGTTAAGAAACCCGTTCTTGAGTACAAGCCGGAGGAGGAATACATAGATGCCTACTCGGATTTCTATGATGAAATATTAATGCAAAAGGTGAATGAGGACTGAGTTTCTTCCCAATTTTATTTTTGGCCTGTCATTATTCATGCTCCTGAGCGGGTGTGAAACAAAACCAGATTACATCGGCAGCGATCTGCTGCCCAGCGGGGATAATTTTACTGTATCGTTTGATTCAATGGAGGTTATTAACGGATATACCCGATTGGGCGACTCCATAATCGGGAGCAACAAGGACCTCCAGTTACTGGGTAGTATGATCGACCCGCTTTTCGGCTTTTCCAGGGCAGGGTATGTTACGCAGATTGGATCATCCTCAAGCAGTGGCGGTTTTGGTCCCAATCCAAAAATTGATTCCGTCATCTTAACCCTGCACTTTGAGGGATTCCTGGGGGAAAGCAACCTTTCTCAGCAGGTAAGGGTCTATGAATTTATGGAATATATCCGCAAGGACACCAATTATTATACCAATCAGGATATTACCGGTCTTTACCGCCAGCCTGAATTAGGACATGGACGGATGACAGGGGGCGATACGCTTATCAGGATACAGATCACGGAGGAGCAGTTTATCAATAAATTCCTGCAGGCGGAAGATTCTATTCTGGCCAGTACCAGTTATATACAGCAGTTCATGTACGGTCTTTACATCACTACTGATGACGTTACCACAGAGGGAGGCATATCCACCATTTATGCTGATGCAGAGGGTACCATGCTGCGGTTTTATTATGCCAACGACACTGTTGATTCAATTTCCCAGGATTACAGAATTTACAGGAACACCTGCCAGCAATTTAACCTCTTTTCCCATGATTATACAGGATATCCCATTGAGGAATTCTTATCAGGTACCTCCCGGAATGACAGCCTGTTATTTATACAGTCCATGGCCGGGGTCTTCCCGGAAATACGGTTCCCGGGATTTCACAGATGGATTGATTCAATGCCTGTGGCCATAAACCAGGCTAAATTGATCCTCCCCGTGGCAGATACCAACCTGCTCCAGCAAAAAAGTGAGAACCTCCCGGACAGGTTGATGATATACCTGGAGCAGCCGGATGGCAGTTACAGTTTCGTATACGATTATGCGGTCGAGCCTGAATCTTTCGGTGGGACCTATGACAATATCTCAAATTCCTATAACTTTACCATTAAAGTGCAGCTTCAAAGCCTCGCCCAGGGGAATGTGGATAACCTGGAGATGATCATCCGGCCTGTCAATGGGGATGAAACAGTCACACGGGGAGTGTTGTATGGCTGGAGCGAGGATTTCATGAAAAGGATCAGATTGGAAATCACTTATACCAGGTTATAAATGTGTGGGATTGTAGGTTATATCGGAGATAAAAATGTATATCCCATTTTGATTAATGGCTTGAAAAGGCTGGAATACAGGGGTTATGACTCAGCAGGCATTTCCCTACTCAAGGATGAAATAAAGGTTTTCAAGAAACAGGGCAAGGTAGCAGATCTGGAACAGTATGTCTCGGATAAAGATGTCGTCGGGAATATCGGGATAGGACATACACGCTGGGCTACTCACGGGGAACCCAATGACACCAATGCGCATCCGCACACCTCGGCGAACGGTCATTTCGTCCTGATCCATAACGGGATCATCGAAAACTACACCAGCCTGAAAAACAAGCTTACCGGGCGGGGATATTCCTTCTACAGCGAAACGGATACTGAGGTCCTTGCCAACCTGATAGAATACATCTATCTAAAAGGGAAAGTGTCAGCAGAGATCGCTGTCAGGTTGGCCCTGACCAAGGTGGTCGGTGCCTATGGACTGGTCATTTTATGCAAGGATGAGCCGGATAAGTTAATTGCTGCCCGGAAAGGTAGTCCACTGGTCATCGGGATAGGGGAAAACGAATATTTCCTTGCTTCGGATGCCACCCCCATCGTGGAGTACACCAAAAGTGTGATCTACCTTAACAATGATGATGTTGCCATCATCAAAAAGAATGAGTTGCTCCTGAAAACCGTAAGCAATGATACCCTCGTACCGAAAGTCCAGAAACTTGACCTGGAAATCGGCATGATGGAGAAAAACGGCTTTGAACATTTCATGCTCAAGGAAATATTCGAGCAGCCCCGTTCCATACAGGATACTTTCAGGGGACGAATCAAACCAGACCTGAAAGATCTCCGGCTTGGCGGACTCTATGATGTAATGCCGCGCCTGATCGAGGCAAAGCGCATCATCATCATTGGGTGTGGGACGTCCTGGCATGCTGGCCTGGTCGGCGAGTATCTTTTCGAAGACCTGGCAAGGCTGCCGGTAGAAGTAGAATATGCAAGCGAATTCCGGTACAGGAATCCGCTGATCACCAAGGATGATGTGGTCATTGCCATCAGCCAGAGCGGAGAGACCGCAGATACACTGGCGGCCATACAGCTCGCCAAAGAGGCCGGCGCCCTGGTCCTGGGGATCTGTAACGTTGTCGGATCCAGCATCCCGAGAGAAACGGATGCAGGGGTCTATACCCATGCCGGTCCCGAGATCGGGGTAGCTTCAACAAAGGCCTTTACGGCCCAGGTTACCGTGCTGATCCTGATGGCCATACTGATCGGCCGGAAACGCGGATTACTGTCAGATGAGGTTTATTTGGACCTGATCAGGGAAATGAACCAGATTCCTTCAAAACTAGATTACCTCCTTTCCTTTGACGAACATTACAAGCAGATCGCTGGAATGTATAAGGATGCGAATAATTTCCTGTACCTGGGACGTGGTTATTTCTTCCCGGTGGCATTGGAAGGAGCCCTTAAGCTGAAGGAGATCTCATACATCCATGCCGAAGGATATCCCGCTGCGGAAATGAAACACGGACCCATTGCCCTCATAGACGAGAATATGCCGGTCGTGGTCATCGCCGCCAAGGATAAGTCATATGAGAAAATCGTAAGCAATATCCAGGAAGTAAAGGCCCGGAACGGGATCGTCATTGCCATCGTTACCGAGGGGGATACGGTGATAAGGAACATGGCCGATCATGTGCTGGAAATTCCTAAATGTGATGAAAAACTGGTCTCCCTGCTGGCTGTCGTACCACTTCAATTATTGTCCTATCACATAGCTGTTATGCGAGGGTGTAATGTAGACCAGCCGCGCAACCTGGCTAAATCAGTTACGGTAGAATAACAAAAATTACCAGCCTAAGGCATTGCTAATTCCTCCCGGCTTTTTGTGGCGGCAACCACAAAAAAAGGTTCCTTATCAGCAATGCCTTAAGCTTGATAAGCAAATTTTGCTATTCTACCTACCTTTCCTTGTATTGCTGGTCGTAGTATTTGGAGTAGTCACCAGACAGGACATTATCAAGCCAGGGCTGGTTGGCCAGGTACCAGTCCACCGTCTTTTCAAGTCCCTCGCGGAAAGTAACCGTAGGTTCCCAGCCCAGCTCCCGGCTGATTTTAGATGCATCAATGGCATATCGCATGTCATGCCCGGCCCTGTCTTTGACGAATTCAATGAGCCCGGCGCTTGTCCCGGCCTTCCTGTCCAGTCGGTCATCCATGATCTCACAGAGCATCCTGATCAGGTCAATATTCATCCACTCGTTCAAACCACCGATGTTATAGGTTTCTCCAACCTGGCCTTTATGGTATACCAGGTCAATGGCCAGGGCATGGTCTCTCACATACAGCCAGTCA
>LJUP01000316.1 GCA_001303955.1 Bacteroides sp. SM23_62
AGGCAATGTCCATTTTTCCCATTCATTTGTGCGAGGGAACTGGGGAAATGAAAAGGAATCCACTCCCAGTCTGCTGTCAAAGTCCTGTCATGATCTGGATATTATTTACTGGCTTTTGGGGAAAAAGTGCAGCAGGGTGAGCTCATTCGGGGGACTCAATTATTTTACTGCGGAAAATGCACCTGAAGGGAGTACCAAAAGATGCACCGGGGGATGCAGGGTAGAAAAAACCTGCCCGTATTCTGCCTTGCGGATTTACTACAGTGAACGTATCTGGGGGGTCGGCCATCTGATAGACCTGCAGGCCTGGGAAGAAGGCAAGGTCATGAAGGCACTTGAGAATGGACCCTATGGCCGCTGTGTCTTTCAATGTGACAATGATGTGGCAGATCATCAGATCGTGAATATGGAATTTGATAATGACATTACCGTGGCATTTTCCATGGAGGGACATACCAGTTACGAGGGCAGGCGGACCCGTATCATGGGAACCAGCGGGGACATAGTCGGGGATGGAAGGATGCTCACCGTATCTGATTTTTCAACGCGGGATGCCATTACCTACCAGGCAAAAGACCTGGCTGATGAATTTGAGGGCGGGGGACATGGTGGCGGTGATTACAGGCTTGTCAGGGATTTCCTCCAGGCCGTATACCAGGAAGATGACTCCCTTCTGACTTCAACACTTGCAGATTCCATGGAAAGTCATTACATCGGCTTCAAGGCGGAAGAAAGCAGGCATAAAGGCGGGGAAGTAATGAATCTCTGACCAGATCCAGAAATTTCCATGAATTCAAAAGAGCGTTTCATAATAACACTGGAGGGTGGCAAGGCTGACAGGATGCCTGTTACCATGCACCATATTATGCCATCTTTCCTGGATAATTACTTGGGCGGGATCTCCGGTCTGAATTTTTTTGACTTGTTGGGGATAGATCCGATCAACTGGGTCATGGCCTATCGATGTTCCCCGGATAGGGGAGAGTATTTTGACCCCGGGCATACCCACCTGGGTTTTCTGGAGGCGCACAGGATATGTTCGGATGACTGGCGTATAGAGCTTGAGCCGTTAGAGGATCCCAGGTATGCATCACAACGTTTTAATATCATAACACCGGAAAGGACACTTTCAATGGTGCTGCAGTCAAATGAGCATACAACCTGGCTGGCCGAGCACCTGGTGAAGGCGAAATCAGATATTGATGTCATTTCAAAATACATGACCTATCCGCTCTGTGACGTAAAGGAGATAAACAGGGCAGCCGATGAATTTGGCAGCAGGGGATTGATCCGGGGGCACATCAGCGCCTTTGAAGGATTTGGCCAGCCCGGTTGCTGGCAGGATGCAGCTTGCCTGTATGGCATTGAAAACCTGATCATGGCCAGTATAGAAGACCCTCAATGGGTACATGCATTTTTAAACATCCTGAAAGAACGTAAAAAAGTTTACATTCATTCATTGAAGGGGGCAAACTACGACCTGTTGGAGCTGGGCGGAGGCGATGCATCAACCACCGTTATCTCCCCCGACATTTTTAATGAATTTGTGGCCCCCTGTGATGCTGAATTAATCGAAGCCGCACATCAGGCGGGACAGCGTGTTGTTTACCACACCTGCGGGGGTATGATGCCCATTCTGGAAGACATTGCTGCCATGAAACCGGATGCCATGGAAACATTTACGCCCCCTGCCATGGGAGGGGATGTGCATCTGAAGGAGGCAAAACGGCGCATTGGCGACAAGGTATGTATGATCGGTGGGCTTGACCAGTTCCATTATTTTAAAGGTTGTTCAGTGCAGGAGACCAGGGATGAGGTCAGGCGTTGCTTTGAGGAGGCAGGTGGAGGCGGGGGATTTATCCTGGCGCCTTCCGACCATTTTTTCGAGGCTGATCTGGATTTACTGAAGGCCTTTGCAGACGAGGCATTAAATTGTACTTACTGAACAGGTCTGGCAAACTCATTAATAAAGATTGAATCATGAGAACATTTCTTGTAAGCATGAGCCTGGTATTAAGCAGCCTGGCAATCATTTACGGACAAACTGACACGGGTGTACCATCAGGACCCGCCGGGTCAGAAAGCGGGAAGATCCGGATCGCGTCCTGTCAGTTCCCGGTTTCTGCTGACATCATGGAGAACCTCAGGTGGATTGAGCAACAGTTGACTGAAGCCAAACTGCGCAAGGTGGATATTGTTCACTTCCCCGAATGCGCATTATCGGGTTATCCGGGTGTCGATATGGAAACGCTTGCTGATTTTGACTGGAAGCTGCTCCACCGGGTTACAGATTCTGTTTTAACACTGGCAAGAACCTTTGAAACCTGGATAATTCTCGGATCCATCCATCCCTTAAGCGAAGGCAATAAACCACATAACTGTTTATACCTGATCAACCCTGAAGGTGGGATTCAGGACCGGTATGACAAACGGTTCTGCACTTCGGGGGACCTGAAATACTGTTCCCCGGGGGACCATTTTGTGAATTTTGAGGTGAATGGTGTCAACTGTGGATTGCTGATCTGTTATGATATACGGTTTCCTGAACTGTACCGCGAATACCGGAAATCCGGAACAGACGTGATTTTTCAGTCATTTTACAATGCCCGGCAGGACAAGGGAAGCATTCATCCCATCATCATGCATATTACTGCCCAGGCAAGGGCGGCAACCAATTATTTTTACATGTCCCTGACGAATTCATCGGCCCCTGAAAGCTGGCCGTGTTATTTTATTACACCGGATGGCCTGGTTCGTAACAAGCTGGAAAAGAATGTACCCGGCATTTTAATCTCGGATATTGACACCGGGGAAAAATATTATGACGCCAGCAAGGAATACAGGCCGGATGCGATCAGCGGAAAATTAAACAGCGGTGAAACAGTCAGCGATTCTCTTTCATTGAACAGGCGTATTCATTGAAACTAATAAAAACAGGCTATGAAAATCAGATTTTTAATCAAAATGAAGTTGGTGCTTGTCCTGGGACTTATCCTTTTACCAGCAGTAATCGATGGTCATCAGGTTATGAATGGACCGGATGATGATGCATACATCTGGAGCGATATCAAGGAGCTTGGCATAAGGGGAAAGGGCTGGAAGGATGATGCCCTGTCGTTCAACCGTTTGCCGGCAAAGGCAGAGTCTATGGTCCGGGAGGCTGTATGGGGACTCAGCAGCAATACCGCCGGATTCTATGTGCGGTTTAGAAGCAATGCCACATCCATCAAGGCAAACTGGAAACTGACTGACGAAAAACTGTCATTTCCGCATATGGCTGCTACCGGAGTCAGCGGACTTGATCTGTATGTGAAATGGGAAGATGGATCCTGGCGCTGGCTGGGGGTTGGCAAGCCCGACAGCATTGAAAATAAAGTCACACTGGCGGAAGGCCTTAGCGAGTCTGCACGTGAATATTTATTATACCTGCCATTGTATAATGGGATTGAATTCGTCAAAATCGGAGTCCCGGCTGCATTTAAGATTGAGCCGGTACCACCTGACACGGGAAAACCGATCGTATTTTACGGCACTTCCATTACACAGGGAGGTTGTGCCTCAAGACCGGGGATGTGCACGACAGCCATACTGCACAGGCGCTTAAACCGGGAATTTATTAACCTGGGATTTTCAGGCAATGGCCGCATGGAACCAGAGGTGGCGGAACTGCTCGCGGAGCTGGATCCACTGGCCTATTTTATCGACTGCCTTCCTAATATGGCGGCGGATGTAGTGGCTGCCAGGGTTGAACCATTTGTAAAAATATTGCGGAAAGCCCATCCCGATACACCGATTGTACTGGCCGAAGACCGCACTTACGATGATGCATTTCTGATCGAAAATAAAAGGTTACGAAATACGGAAAGCCGCAAAGCTTTAAGGAATGCCTATGAAAATTTATTAAATAACGGTACCCGGCATCTGTATTATCAGATTGCTGAGGGACAGCTGGGGTTTGACGGGGATGGCACAGTTGACAGCTCGCATCCTACAGATCTGGGATTCTACCGGCAGGCGGAGGTTTACCAGTTAATCCTGCAGCATATCATACAGGAGAACACATTTGAATAGTAAAAAAATCTAATCGATTCAAAAGTTGTGAAAAGAAGACATCCATTCATATTCGTGCTGTTGATGCTGATGATGTTTCCGGGCGGTTTATTGTCGCAGGAAGACAGATCCCATTTCAGTGAAGTATTCAACAGGGGAAAGCCATACAGGATCTTTTTGCCTGAAGATTACGCCACCGCGGAGAAATCATATCCTGTGATATATTATTTCCATGGAAATAAAGGGAGCCATGTATCCAGTTTATCAGATGTAATGGCAGCATTTGTAAAAGAGAACCCGGTTATCGTAGTGGCCTGGAACGGCCGTTCTGTAGATTCGGATGTCCGGCCATACAATATTGGATACCACTCCAATATCAACTATGAGACCCAGTTCAAAGACTATTTCCCGGAATTTGTCGGGCACATAGATTCAAACTACAGGACACTGACAGACAGGGCAAACAGGGCGATCATCGGGCATAGCATGGGAGGGATCATGTCCTTTTTTATGGCCGGAAAGTATCCTCATATGGTCGGCACTGCCGTTAATTCTAAAGGCTCACCCGAGTTTTTTATAGGTTATCCTGACAATCATACCCTTTACTGCGTCCGATATATGTTCAAGAACCTTCACGGAGTGGCCCTGAGATTTCAGAACAGCACCACCGGGGAGCTGGTTTACCTGAATGATGAGGTCCACGCGGGAGCCCTGCAGGAAGGCAACCTGGCATATGAGTACCAGGCATATGAAGGGGGGCACGGTTTAATGCCCCGGGATCTGAACGACGCCTTTGAATTTGTGCTGGCATCTTTTAAAAAACCATTGCCTGCACCCGGACGATGGCACCATGCCGACCTTTACCCTGATTTTGAGATCTGGGGATACCAGGTGGAGAGCAATCTGGCTGAGTCCGGGTACATTGAAATGATGGGCGTTACGAAAGGCGGGATGGGGATCACAACCAGGAAATGGCAGCCCCATGGCCGGATCATTCCCGGTGTGCAGATTAACGTAAAAACACCTCCCCTCTATGAACCAAATACCGCTTATACATTGCTGGATTATAATGTAACACATGACAGCAAAGAGATGCTAAACCTCATGAGTGATGTGGAAGGCAGTATTGGTTTTTCGGTAAACCACGAGCGCCATCAGATCGGGATCTACAAAAAGAAAGATCCGGCTGAAATAGTCTATCTGGCACATAAGGTGAACGGTAAAAACATTTTCCTCGAGCAATACGAAACTTGCAGTTTAAAGCTACGCCTGCTGAACAGGGGCGGCGGCACAGCGAAAAATGTCAGAGTGGAAATAAGCTGTTCACATCCCGATGTTTCCATAGCAAATCCTGTGGTTGAAGCAGGAGAGCTGGTCCCAGGTGAACCTGTCTGGATAATACCTGATTTCGAGATCACTGCATCCAGCCAGCCCCCGGCGAATGGTGCTCCTTTCAGGTTAAAATTCCATCTTGCCATATCCGATAAAAGTAATACCTGGTCAGATGAGTTCGAGGCACCGGTGATGTATGATGTGCCTGAATTTACGAATATCGGGATTGATGACGGGGACAGTGAAATCTTTGGCAGCGGCAACGGAAATAATATTGCAGAGCCGGGTGAATCCATCATGATCTATGAAGTAAGCCACCGAACCAGGTTGTATTATGATGATCCCTATGTCGATGGTGAACGGATACATGTTGACCTGCAGCCCGATAAATGGGGTGACGGTTATGCGGTTTCTTCCGTGATCCATATTTCAGAAGATTGCCCGATCGGTCACCAGATTCAATTCCTTGCCAGTTATGAGGTCAAGGAATGGAAGACCATAAAGAGGAATGTAACATGGGGGACTTTCACCATAACTGTTGGTGTAGACACAGACCAATAAAACATATACTATGAAACAAAAAGTATTATTCATTTGCCTGATCTTAATGATCATAGCTCCGCTTGAAAAAGCATCTTCCCAGGTTTCGATTGAAGCCGGCGATCCGCCAAACCCTACCGGTATCCCGGATTTTTATAGATCAAAATTATCCGACATTGAAGCAGAGATAAATAATATCAAAACCGGAAAAGCAGAGGTCATAGCCACTTCACCGGGAGGCTTATCTGTTTATGCTGTGTATTACGGGGTAAAAGAAAATTTTCATTCCCGGGCCAATTACAATTCGGCAGTGGCGGCCCGGAATCCGGTTTACTATGCAAGGAAGGACAGCAGCAGCAAACCGGTCGTTCTTTTCCTTGGCCCTGTTCATGGACAGGAAGTTGAAGGGATTGCAGGCCTGGTTAATTTGATACATGTTGCAGAATCGGGCAAGGATTATCGGGGACAGGAATGGGCTTCCTTGAGAACCAAAATAGAGAAATGCAGGGTAGTGATTATACCTTGTGGCAATCCCGACGGGCGCAAAAGGTGCCCTTATGACAGTTTTGTGGGACTGCCCACAGAAATAATGACAAAATATGGACAGGGGACCCGTACGGACGGGTCTTTATGGGGATGGCCCGGGGCTAAATCGCTTCATCCGATGAAAGGTAATGTGGGCATACTGGGTGCGTATTTCAACGATGATGGCATCAACCCCATGCATGATGAATTTTTCTCTCCCATGGCAGCTGAAACAGCGGCCATCCTGGAAATCGCCCGGACTGAGGCACCCGATATGACAGTATCATTACATTCCCATGAAAA
>LJUP01000051.1 GCA_001303955.1 Bacteroides sp. SM23_62
CCCGCAGGGATCTCTCTACCTCAACCGTGAAATCGACATGTCCCGGGGTATCGATGATATTGATCTTGTATTCCTGGTCGTTGTATTTCCAGAAGGAGGTGGTTGCCGCGGAGGTAATGGTAATGCCGCGTTCCTTCTCCTGGATCATCCAGTCCATGGTTGCTGCACCATCATGAACCTCACCAATGCGATGGGTGAGACCTGTATAGAACAGAATCCTCTCTGTCGTGGTGGTCTTTCCGGCATCGATGTGAGCCATAATACCAATGTTCCTTGTATATTCCAGGTCTTTGTTCATGATGGTAATGCAATCCCTTCAAATGTCTCGGCATTATATTCTGAAATGTGCAAAGGCCTTGTTCGCCTCTGCCATTCTATGCATGTCTTCCTTTCTTTTAAAAGCGCCACCTTCAAGTTTGTAAGCAGCTACTATTTCAGCGGCAAGTTTTTCACTCATGGACCGGCCTGAACGCTGTCTGGCGAATTTGATCATATTTTTCATGCTGAGAGAAACCTTTCTTTCCTGCCGAACCTCTATGGGTACCTGGAAGGTCGCCCCACCTACCCTGCGGCTCTTCACCTCAACCTGTGGCGTAATGTTGCTCAGTGCCTGCTTCCAGATGTCCAGCGGTGTCTTCCCTTCTTCTTTCACCTTCTCTTCTACCAGGTCGATAGCCTCATAAAAAATACTGAATGCAGTGCTCTTCTTGCCATTGAACATCAGGTTGTTTACAAATTGCGTAACCAGCCTGTCCTTATATTTTGGGTCGGGCAGTATGATCCGTTTTTTGGGTCTTCCCTTTCTCATTATATATAATATTCTATAGGTTCTACTTCTTGGGCCTTTTCGTGCCATATTTGGAACGGCGCTGCGTCCGGCCTTCCACTCCGGAAGTATCCAGCGCACCTCGTATCAGATGATACCTTACACCCGGAAGATCCTTCACCCTGCCTCCCCTGATGAGCACAATGGAGTGCTCCTGGAGATTATGCCCTTCTCCTGGAATGTATGCATTCACTTCCTTCTGGTTTGTCAGCCTTACCCTGGCCACCTTTCTCATCGCCGAATTAGGCTTCTTCGGCGTGGTGGTGTAAACACGCACACAAACACCTCTTCTCTGGGGACAGGCATCCAATGCAGGCGCCTTGCTTTTCTCGAGGTTTTTCTTTCTTCCTTTTCTTACTAACTGCTCTATTGTAGGCATATAATATCGCCGTTTTTAATGGTTTAAAACTACCTTAGTAAATCGGTTCGCAAAGGTATCTTTTTTTTTTAAAAAACAATAAAAAATCCTGCGATTTTCTGCCTTTGGCATCTTCCTGTTGATTTTACTGGGATTTTGGACGTTTTTCTCCTGTTTTTGGTCCCCATTTTAAGGACTTTTTAACACCTTCTCAGACCCGGCTGAAATGCTGCTTTCAAAAATGCCTTTTCAACTTGGTTCTTTTTAAAAAAATATTACTTTTGCAAGTCCATTTTCGGCCAGCAAATAACAGCTTCAGGATAGGACACATATTCGCACAGAATAATAACATTTAAAACCATAGTAACTTCATGAAAACTTACCAGACTGATCAGGTAAAAAACGTTGCTCTCCTGGGCAATTCAGGTTCCGGAAAAACAACACTGGCGGAAGCCATGTTGCTGGAAGGTGGCATTATCTCAAGGAAGGGCGATGTGGATCAAAAAAATACAGTCTCTGATTTCAGGGAGATTGAACAGGAAAACGAAAGATCCATTTATTCAAGTGTCCTCTACACAGAGTTTGCGGATAAGAAGATCAATATACTGGATGCGCCAGGTGCCGATGATTTTATAGGAGGTGTCGTATCCAGCCTGCGGGTTGCCGATGTGGCCCTGATGGTGATCAATGTACAGAACGGGGTGGAAGTGGGAACAGAGATCCATGAGCGTTACGCCCGCCAGCATAATACACCGGTTGTTTATGTGATCAACCAGTGCGACCATGACAAGGCGAATTACGAGAAGAGCCTGGAATCCCTGAAAGAGCGTTTCGGCAGTAAGGTGGCCCAGATCCAGATCCCGGTGAATGCGGGTCCGGTTTTTGATACCATCATCGATGTGCTCCAGATGAAAATGTACAAGTACCCAAAGGACGGCGGCAAGCCTACCGTTTCGGATATCCCTGAAGAGCATATGGCCCAGGCTGAGGAGCTACATGGTGAACTGGTGGAAAAGGCAGCGGAAAATGATGAGTCTCTCATGGAACTGTTTTTCGAAAACGACTCGCTGAGTGAAGATGAAATGAGGAAGGGGATCACCACCGGCCTGATCGAAAACGGGATCAGTCCCGTGATGTGTGTTGCTGCCACCAAAAATATGGGTGTCGGACGCCTGTTGGAATTCATCACCAATGTTTTCCCCGCACCCTGTGACACAATAGCTGAAAAAACCGTCGATGACAAGGAAATCAAATGCAACCCGTCCGGCGACCCCACCATCTTCATCTTCAAAACGGAATATGAATCCCATATCGGGGAGATTAATTATTTCAAGGTTATCTCCGGGGAAATCACCGAGGGGATAGACCTTACCAACAACAATACCCGCACCAAGGAAAGACTGTCACAATTATATGCCGTGGCCGGCAAGACCAGGAACAAGGTGAATAAGTTGTGTGCAGGTGACCTCGGGGGTACCGTCAAACTGAAAAACACAAAAACGAATCATACGCTATCGACCAATACCAGCCTGCAACTGGTGGACACCAGCTTTCCGGAACCAAAATTCAGGACGGCTATCAAACCACTTACAGAAGGGGATGAGGAGAAACTCGGGGAAGCGCTGACCAGGATCCACGAAGCTGATCCGACAGTACTGGTTGAGTATTCCAAGGAATTGAAGCAGATTATCCTAAGCGGACAGGGAGAGCACCACCTGAATATTGTGAAATGGCACCTGGATCATACCTACAAGGTAGAAACCGTGTTCATAGCGCCCAAAATCCCTTACCGGGAAACCATTACCAGGGTTGCCCAGGCATATTACCGCCACAAGAAACAATCCGGCGGAGCCGGACAGTTTGGAGAGGTCCACTTGATCATCGAACCATACACGGAAGGGGCAGCCGATCCTTCCATATTCAAGGTAAATGGAAAGGAAATTAAAATTTCTGTCCGGAATAAAGAAGAGATCACACTCGACTGGGGAGGAAAACTGGAATATTTCAACTGTATCGTCGGTGGTTCCATCGATGCAAGATTTTTACCTGCTATCCTTAAAGGGATCATGGAAAAAATGGAGGAAGGGCCACTGACCGGATCCTATGCCAGGGATATCAGGGTATTCGTCTATGACGGGAAAATGCACCCTGTGGATTCCAATGAGATCTCATTTAAACTGGCCGGGAGAAATGCTTTCCGCGAAGCCTTCAAGAATGCCGGTCCCAAGATCATGGAACCCATATACGATGTTGAGGTGCTGGTGCCGGCTGACCGCATGGGTGATGTGATGAGCGATCTGCAGGGAAGAAGGGCCATCGTGCTTGGGATGAACAGTGAGAAAGGGTTTGAAAAAATCTCTGCAAAGGTACCCCTGGCAGAAATGAACAAATATTCGACTGCACTGAGTTCACTGACCAACGGCCGTGCCATGTACAGTATGAAGTTCGCTGAATACAACCAGGTACCCCCGGATATCCAGGAACAGTTGCTGCGGGCTTATGATACAGAGCAAGAAGAAGAGCAATAAAATTTATGCGTGAACTAATACAATCGAATAATGAGTCCGGGCCCCGTTGGTGATATCATTCCCAGGAAACTATCCACTAAACAATTGATTGATGCCGGCTCAGCATTGGTATTGATATTGCTGATCATTGGATTTTTTACTGGTAATATGCTTTTCTATAAACTTGCTATTCCGGCATTGCTCATCAACATGACCATCCCCAGGTTCTATTATCCGTTCGGGATATTCTGGTACAGTCTTTCCAGTATCCTGGGATTTGTGGTTTCAAGGATATTGCTCACCATCGTTTATATAATCATGGTAATTCCCGTTGGATTGCTCAGGAGGTTGATGGGCAAGGATACCATGTGTCTGAAAAAGTTTAAGAAAGACCGGTCTTCAACTTTAAAATTCAGGGATTACACTTTTTCATCAAAAGATATAACCAATCCCTATTAATCTGGAATAAAACATTCACTATGGAATTTCTAAAAGACCTGTGGGCTTTTCTGAGAGTAAGAAAGAAGTTTTGGCTGTTGCCGCTGATCATTATTCTTATACTGTTCGGGGTCATTATCCTGATTTCTTCCGGATCAGCAATTGCTCCGTTTATTTATACTCTTTTTTAAGCGTTTGGTATAATGTCAACCTATATTCTTGGAATTTCAGCCTATTATCACGACAGTGCTGCGGCCATATTGAGGGATGATGAAATCATTGCCGCTGCCCATGAGGAAAGGTTCACCAGGAAAAAACATGATGCCGGCTTCCCTGAAAATGCAGTCAGGTATGTACTCAGAGAAGCAGGTGTTGAGTATGGAGAGTTAACTGCCGTTTGTTTCTACGATAAGCCTTTCATAAAATTTGAAAGGTTGCTTGAAACCTATCATGCCTTTGCTCCCAAGGGACTTACCAGTTTCCTTTCTGCTGTACCGGTATGGATAAAGGAAAAGCTGTTCATGAAAAAGATGCTCAGGGATAAACTCAAACAATTTGGCAGCAAACGTATACCCATTTTGTTTCCTGAGCACCACCTTTCACATGCGGCCAGCGCGTTTTATCCATCACCCTTTGAGGAAGCTGCCATCCTGACCATTGACGGGGTGGGTGAATGGGCCACCACAACGATTGGCCATGGCAAGGGAAAAAATATCAAGATCATCAGTGAGATGCACTTTCCCCACTCCATCGGTTTGTTGTATTCAGCATTTACCTATTATACCGGTTTCCGCGTGAACAGCGGGGAATATAAGCTCATGGGGCTTGCTCCGTATGGCAACCCTGATTCTTCTCAAACCAGGGAATACAAGGAGAAGATCCTGAATGAGCTGCTGGATATAAGGGAGGATGGATCCATCCTGCTGAATATGAAGTATTTCAGGTATGCCACCGGACTCAGGATGACCGATGACAGAAAATGGACAAAACTGTTTGGGATATCCCCCAGGCCGGCAGAATCAGAGATCACTCAGGAATACATGAACATGGCCCTTGCCATACAGCAGGTTACAGAAGAGATCGTGTTGAAACTTGCCGAAACAGCAAAGAAACTTACCCGTAGCGAATACCTTGTAATGGCAGGCGGTGTGGCTCTCAACAGTGTTGCCAACGGCAAACTGCTCAAAAAAGGTTTGTTCAGGGATATCTGGATCCAGCCGGCAGCCGGTGATGCCGGAGGAGCTGTAGGGGCAGCATACCTGGGCTGGTATTTGTGGCTGGATAACACCAGACAGGTTAACAGCCATCCCGATGCTATGAAAGGCTCCTTGCTTGGTCCCCAGTTCAATGAATATGATATCCGGGATGTGATTAAAAAATACAATGCAAATTACGATCAATTTGATCATTTCAATGAGCTGGCCAGGGTCGTGGCCAGGGACATCTCGGGAGGGAAGGTAGTTGGCTGGTTCCAGGGCAGGATGGAATACGGACCAAGGGCCCTGGGAAACCGCTCCATCCTGGGGGATGCCAGAAATCCTGAAATGCAAAAGAAAATGAACCTGAAAATCAAGTACAGGGAAGGTTTTCGTCCCTTTGCCCCCACCGTTCTTGAGGAGGATATCCAGGAATATTTCGATATGGAAAAACCTTCTCCCTATATGCTGATGGTCATCCCGGTTAAGAAGGACCGGCAAAATGAATTGCCTGAGGGATATTCGGATATGAAACTCTACGACAGGCTTTATCACGTCCGGTCTGACATTCCCGCCGTAACCCATATTGACTTCTCTGCCAGAATACAAAGTGTGCATAAAGACACCAACCCGAGATTCTGGGAATTGATCAATGAATTCAAAAATGAAACCGGTTATGGTATTATCATCAATACCAGTTTTAATGTACGCGGAGAGCCTATTGTTTGTACCCCGGAAGAGGCATTTAAATGTTTTATGCGGACCGAAATGGATATCCTGGTAATGGGGAACTTTTATCTCAGGAAAGAGGAGCAAACAGCACTTAAGAACGACGTCAACTGGAAGGAAGAGTTTAAACTTGACTGAAACGGGATCACGGGTCAAACAAATAAACCAAAACGAATTCCCAGATGAAAAAAAAATGGATAGGTAACCTTATCCTGTTATTGATTTCCACCGTGTTTGCATTGATTGTCGTAGAGCTGGTATTCAGGTTTATGTTGTTTTCTAAGAGTAAATCATTTGAATCACTGAGAGATCCTTCGGCCTATGCAGTTTATCCGAAGGATGACTCTGAGGATTTCCACAATGAAGATTACTGGAAACTGGTTTACAGGTTCAGGAATAGGAACAATATAGAAAATCCACAACCTCTACTCGGGTGGTGGGGATTTTTTAACCGGGAAACCCTTGAGCATGTTGATGAGGAACAAATGCAAGCAAGAAGGCCTGTTCTATTATACGGAGATTCATTTGCCAAATGTGTGGACAGTGTTCGCTGCTTTGAGGATATCTTGAACAACGACAGTACCTTTTCTTCAGATCATTATTTACTGAATTATGGGGTTGGAGGATATGGCATTGACCAGATATGCCTTTTGGTTGAAGAAACAGTTGACAGGTTTGAAAACCCATTCGTGATTTTCAGTTTGCTGACCGCCGATATGGACAGAAGCATGTTACAATTCCGGGATGCCCAAAAACCTTACTTTGAAATCAAAGGGGACAAACTTGAGTTGCGAGGCGTCCCGATCGATCAGAGTACCGATGAATTCGTCAAGGATAATCCACCCAGCATCAGGTCTTATCTTTTCAATCGTTTCCGTAACAGTATACTTAATCCCGCCAAAAAACAGAACCAGGATAAAAAGGAGGCATATATTGAAGGGATCAAGGAATTAAATGAAATGATCATAACAAGGGCCCATGAGAATCTGAAAAAATCCGGACTCGATTATGTTTTCCTGATTTTTCATCCTGAACATCACGCCGCATCTGAATGGAGGATCTCTTTCCTGCGTGACCTGTGTGACAAACATAGCATACCCAGCATTTTTGATCTTGATATCAGGGAAAATGATTCAACCTATGCATCCTATGATCCTTATCATTATGCTATCAGGGGTGACGGACATCCGACAAGTTATATGAATACATTAATCGCCCGAGAATTAAAACAGATTATCCTGGGAAATGACAATCTGGGAATAGTCAAGGAAATCAATAACAGGAACCTGGGATCTGTGGTATCCAGGGACATTGAATATTATAAAAATCAGATCCTGAGCAGTCCAGAATGGTTGGAACATATGAAGGAGAAAGCTGAAATAAGAGGGATCACCCTTGATAGTATGATTTATCTTGATGCAAAATACATGATGGAAACTAAAAATTCATCACGGTAAAATCACCTGGTCGTGCAGAAGCAGAAAACAACACCGCGTTTATTTAATACGCATCAAACTACTCACCTTCACGGTAAAGGTAGACGAAACCTTTATAGGGAGGGTGACCCCGGTATCGCTCGGCATCCCATCCCACGGCTTCGATTACATAGTAATACACGCCCGGCTGGGCATAATTTTCTCCCTTGCCATTGATGGTCCCGTCCCAGCCTTCCCATTCGAACTTCTCTTCGGCCTGCTCAAATTCATAAACTTTTCGACCAGATCGATTGAATATGGTGATTTTGAAGGACTTGAGGGACTTGGCCTGGACCAGGAAATAATCATTGACCCCATCCCCGTTGGGGGTGAAAACATTCGGCGCATCCAGTTCGGATGGCTCTACCTGGATTTCAATCCTGGTTCCCAGGGGAAAGGAATCACGACAGCCTGCCTCACTCTGGGTGGTCATGGTTGGGAAATAGCGGTCCGGTATGTAATAGGTATAAACCACGGAGTCTTCCAGGGCCTCGGTGATAACCTCAGAGTCATCTTCACCTGTTTTGGCACTGTCTACCAGGGTCCACTGAAACTCAATCCCGTTTTCCGAAAGGTTTATAAACCGAACCTCCAGGGGTGCTTCCCCGGTTGGATTTGCCTCCTCTATCCATGAACCCGGGTTTTCCTGATCCTCGATATAGGTGGTAAATTCAGCCTTGACGTGCACGCTTTCATACAGGACATCATCTGCCCTTGACAGGCCAAAGCTGTCTACCGCCGTCAGGGTAAACCGGGTATCCTTGGTTGGAGGGCGATACTGAGGTGGGTCGCTTACACTTAAAGAAAGGTATAACCTCTCCTTTGCCCCAAAGATTTCAAGATCAGGATTGTCAGAGGTCCATTCAAAAGTCATCCCGTTTGCCAGGTTCACGGGATTGCCATTGGCCAGGTCATGGTACTGTATGCTAGCCGCTTCAGCTTTACCGTTCAGGATCAGGTAATCACAGGTATACTTATAAGGCTTGATCTTGCCATTCTCATCTTTCTCCACCTCTACATACGGATCATTGGAAAATACCCAAGCCCTGAGTATAGTGTCAAGGTCAGTAGCGGTGATTTGTACCTGGTAACAGCCTGGTTCCAGGTTATCGATCCTGGAGGTGGCTACTCCGGATTCTGTGTGGAAGGGTGGATCAAATGCATTGCTGGAGGGATTATACATACTCCAGCTAAAATCAAATCCCGGGGTTCCATAGGGAGGCATGGCAAGCAAGGATCCCTGGGCAGGATTGCCGGGGATGCTCGCGTGAAAAATGAAATACGGATCGGTCCCGGGGTAAACCGGGTAATTCAGGGTATCAAAATAATCCGCAACGGGAGAGGTAATCTGGGCATTCGAGAGCACGAAATTCACTACTGAAAAACATATAAGGAAAATGCGTGATATGAATACCTCTGCTGAACTCATTAACAGGTTTGAAAGGAGTTTAACCTTAATAACTTTGTTGGGTTGCCTTTTATTATGAACGTATTATTTAAAGTGGCAAAGATAAATAATCTCGGAGAAGAAAAAATCATTAATTTTGGCAGCTACCGGAAAGATATGGGGAAAGATTTCATCAAAGACCTGAACGAAGCACAGCAAAAAGCCGTCCTGGCATTTAAGGGTCCAAGCCTTGTCATTGCAGGTGCTGGCTCCGGAAAAACAAGGGTCCTGACATACCGAATTGCATACCTGCTCAGCCAGGATATCCCACCTGGAAGTATCCTGGCACTTACTTTCACCAACAAGGCAGCCAGGGAAATGAAGGAAAGGATCGGCCGGCTTGTGGGACCGGAACGTGCACGTTATCTCTGGATGGGAACCTTCCATTCCGTTTTTTCGAAGATCCTGAGGAGGGAGGGTCATTTGCTGGGTTATCCTTCTACCTATACCATCTTTGACACAACCGATTCGAAAAGCCTCGTCAAAAAGATCATCAAGGAACTGGACCTGAATGACCAGATCTATAAACCGGGAGAGGTCTATGGCCGGATCTCCTCAGCCAAAAATAACCTCATTACACCCCAGGCTTATTTTTCCAGTGCACAATTGATGGAAATGGATAAGCGGACCCGTCGGCCCAGGATCGCAGACATTTATAAATTATATGCCCTGAGATGCAAGAAATCCAATGCCATGGATTTTGATGACCTTTTGCTGAATCTGTATATACTGATACGTGACTTCCCGGAGGTCCTTGCCAGGTACCAGGAACAATTCAGGTATATCCTTGTGGATGAATACCAGGATACGAATTACCTGCAGTACAGGATCATCAACCAGTTATCATCCAGGTATAAAAACATTTGCGTCGTTGGTGATGATGCCCAGAGTATCTATTCTTTCAGGGGAGCCAGGATTGAGAACATCCTGAACTTCAAACATGATTACCCTGACTACCATCTTTTCAAACTGGAAAGGAATTACCGTTCGACCCGGAATATCGTTGGGGCCGCCAACAGTATCATCGCCAGGAACCGTGACCAGATAAGCAAGAAGATCTGGTCAAAGAAAGAGGCCGGGGAAAAGGTCAAACTCATCAGGGCAACCACCGATAATGAGGAAGGATACCTCATCGCCAATCTCATCCAGGATGCTGTCTATGCCCATCAGTTGCACCACCAGGATATTGCTATTTTATACCGGACCAACGCCCAGTCAAGGATCTTCGAGGAAGCCCTCCGGAAACTGAATATCCCCTACAAGGTTTATGGGAGCCTATCCTTTTACCAGCGCAAGGAGATCAAGGATCTCCTGGGGTATTTCAGGCTGACGGTGAATCCCTATGATGAGGAAGCCCTCCGCAGGATCATCAATTATCCGGCCCGGGGGATCGGTCAGACAACCCTTTCCAGGCTTGAAGAGATAGCAGCCAGCCGGGACAAGAGGATCTGGGACATCCTCCTGTCAATGGATGATTATGCCGGGGTGTTTAACCAGGGGACCATCCGCAGGCTGAAGGCATTCGCAGCCCTGATCAATGGATACCGGGAAAATCTCCAGACCATGGAAGCCTTTGACCTTGCCTATTCCATTGCAGAAAGTTCAGGGATCATGAAGGACCTGCACTACGAAAACTCACCCGAGAACCTGAGCAAATGGGAGAACCTTCAGGAAATCCTGAACGGGATCAAGGAATTTGTGGAAACACAGGATCAGGCAGAGGACACAACCCTCGATTCCTTTCTCCAGAGTGTATCCCTGTTGACCGATGCAGACAGTGAAAAAGAAGAGGATCGCGACAAGGTCACCATCATGACGGCTCATTCGGCCAAGGGACTGGAATACAGGTTTGTCTATGTAACCGGACTGGAAGAAGAACTGTTCCCTTCCCGCATGTCTTCCAATACCAGGGAAGAACTGGAGGAAGAGAGAAGGCTGTTCTATGTGGCCCTCACCCGCGCCATGGAACAGGTGACCCTGAGCTATGCAAACACCAGATATCGCTGGGGAGTACCGGTGAATAGCGTCCCCAGCCGCTTTATCCGGGAAATTGAGCCGGAATATATGGATCAGCCATTTGAGGAAAATCCGGACGAACCATACCGGCCAACATGGAAATTCTCCCAGAAGAAGGTGGAAAGTGTACCTGTCACGACTGAAAAAATGAAAAGGATGAAACCTGTTTCCAGGACCTCTGCCCCCTCCCCCTCTGGGATCCATTTTACCGCTGATGATCCGGCAGAGATCCAGGCCGGCATGCAGGTGGAGCATCCCCGGTTCGGTCAGGGAAAGATCATCAATCTGGAGGGTGAGCCACCCAACAGGAAGGCAACGGTATTCTTCAAGGAGCACGGACAAAAACAACTCCTGCTGAAGTTTGCCAAATTAAAGATCATCCGCTAGCCTGGATTGAAAACATTTTGAATTCCCCGCAGATTTGTGTTCATTTGCATTTAAATTCAAATCAATGGAATACGATTATAATACCCAGCGCAGCAAGATGGTACTCCCGGAATATGGGCGGAATATCCAGAAGATGGTTGAATATGCCACACAGATAGTGGACCGGGAAGAAAGGAACAGGGCAGCCCGGGCCATCATAGCCATCATGGGAAACCTTAATCCCCATCTCAGGGACGTCAGCGATTTTAAGCATAAATTGTGGGACCATCTCTTCATCATATCTGATTTCAAACTGGATATAGATTCCCCGTACGAAAAGCCCACACCGGAAATTTTATACGAAAAGCCCAAACCAGTTCCCTATAAGGATTACAATATCAGATACAAGCATTACGGAAAGATCATAGAATTGCTGATCAAAGAGGCATCCGAATTTGAGGAAGGCGAGGAAAGGGATGCACTGATCAGGCTGATCGCCAATCATATGAAAAAATGCTATGTCAACTGGAACAGGGAAGTGGTGGATGACAAGACCATTTTTGAAGACCTTAAGAATCTATCTGGAGGAAAGATCATTGTGGGAGACGAATTAAAGCTTTCTGACACCAGGGATATCCTATCGAAGAGCAAGAAAAAAAGACCTCAAAAAAAGAAATAACCCGCATGGGCACATTTGTTGTGAACGGGGGTAATCCCCTTTCCGGCACGCTCACTCCCCAGGGTGCCAAAAACGAGGCCCTGCAGGTAATCTGTGCCAGTTTGCTGACAGATGAACAGGTCACCATCAGGAACATACCCAATATCCGGGATGTCACCAATCTGATCTCCCTGCTGGAGGCCATGGGAGTGGAGGTCACCAATCCCGCCAAAGGCACCTATACATTCCATGCCAGAGACGTTGAGCTCGATTACCTGCGCAGTGAGGAATTCAGGGAAAAAGGGACCAGCCTGCGGGGATCCATAATGATCCTTGGACCATTGCTGGCACGGTTCGGGAAGGGTTTCGTACCTGCACCCGGAGGCGATAAAATCGGCCGCAGAAGGCTGGATACACATTTTATTGGCTTCCAGCGTCTCGGGGCAAAATTCAGCTATGACCACGCATCCCAGCTATATGCTGTTGATGCGCCTGCACTTGAGGGCTGTTATATGCTTCTCGATGAAGCTTCGGTTACCGGAACTGCCAATATCCTGATGTGTGCAGTGCTTGCAAAGGGTACGACAACGATATACAACGCCGCCTGCGAACCATATATCCAGCAGCTTAGTAACATGCTGATCCGCATGGGGGCAAAGATCGATGGGATTGGCTCCAACCTCCTGACCGTCCACGGTACAGGATCCCTTCATGGCTGTGAACACAGTCTGCTGCCAGATATGATCGAGGTGGGCAGTTTTATCGGTATGGCTGCCCTTACCCGCTCAGAACTGACACTCAAGCAGGTTTCCGTTGAAACCCTTGGGATCATTCCGGAACAATTCAGGAGACTGGGTATTGAGATCAGGCAGGAACGGGATGATCTGTTCATTCCCCGGCAGGAACATTATCAGATAGAAACATTTTTGGACGGGTCCATCATGACCATTGCCGACGCACCGTGGCCCGGACTTACACCAGATCTGCTGAGTGTATTACTGGTTGTTGCCACACAGGCTAAAGGCAGTGTCCTGATACATCAAAAAATGTTCGAAAGCAGGTTGTTCTTCGTAGATAAGCTGATCGACATGGGTGCCCAGATCATCCTTTGCGATCCTCACCGAGCTACGGTTATTGGCATCGACAGGCAATATCCCCTGCGGCCAACCACCATGAGTTCACCCGATATCCGGGCTGGTGTAGCACTGCTGATAGCTGCTCTTTCGGCAGAAGGAACCAGTACCATCCATAATATTGAACAGATAGACCGTGGCTACGAGGAAATTGATTTCCGGTTGAATAAGATCGGAGCCTCCATCACCCGTATCTAATTGTTGACATGTCAATTTGTCCTGAATTTAATCTTGGCAAAACATTTGCTGAGGTGGGGAACGTAGCATTAATTATTAAAAGCTGATAAATGGCAGAGAAAGAGAATATCAAGGATCCGCAAAAAAAAGCAAACAAAGATGGTGAAGAGAAAAAGGTTGATGGCCAGAAGCAAAAAAGTGCCGAGGCCAGGCCAAAATCCACCAGGACCAGAAAAAAACCTGAAGAATCTTCCAAACTGAAGGCATTTCAGCAGGAATTGCAGGAACAAAAGGAAAAATACCTCAGGTTGTCGGCCGATTTTGATAACTACCGGAAACGAACCATGAAAGAAAAAATCGAGCTGACAAAACAGGCCGGGGAAGAAATCTTTGCCAGGATACTGCCTGTCCTCGATAACCTTGAAAGAGCCATGAAATCGGTCGAGGAGGCACAGGACCTGGAAGCTGTCAAAGAGGGTATGCATTTAATATACAATATGTTTAAAGAATACCTCCAACAGCAAGGTGTAAAGGAAATTGAGGCCATGCATCAGGAATTTAACACAGATGTACATGATGCAGTTACCAAGATCCCCGCACCCGATAAAAAGCTTAAGGGCAAGGTTGTGGACGTCATCGAAAGAGGATATTTCCTGAATGATAAGGTCCTGCGTTATGCAAAAGTTGTTATAGGAGAATAATGGGAAAGAGGGATTATTACGAAATACTGGATGTCTCAAAAAGTGCCTCCAAGGAGGATATCAAGAAAGCCTACCGCAAACAGGCCCTGAAATATCATCCGGATAAGAATCCGGGTGATAAAAATGCAGAAGAAAAGTTCAAGGAAGCCGCTGAGGCTTACGAGGTATTGAGCGACGATGATAAAAGGGCCCGGTATGACAGGTTCGGACATGCCGGTCTTGGTGCTGCTGCTGATGGTGGATTTGGTGGCGGGGGAATGACCATTGAGGATATTTTCTCCAGCTTTGGTGATATTTTCGGAGATGCATTCGGCGGTTTTGGCGGTTTTGGCGGCAGCAGAAGAACTTCCCGCACAGTACGAAAGGGATCCAATCTCCGGGTCAAGGTTAAACTGAACCTCCAGGAGATTGCAACTGGTGCAGAGAAAAAAATCAAGGTAAATAAATACGTGAGCTGTTCCTCCTGCGGGGGAACGGGTGCCGAAGGCGGTTCCAGCTATTCAACATGCAGTACCTGCAACGGCAACGGTCAGGTTACCAGGGTTTCCAATACTTTCCTGGGACAGATGCAAACGGTGACAACCTGTCCAACATGTGGTGGAGAAGGCAAAAACATCACCAATAAATGCACCAAATGCTATGGAGAAGGAATCGTCAAAGAAGAAGAGATTATACCCATCAGCATCCCGGCCGGTGTGGCAGAAGGCATGCAGATGACGGTTGCCGGCAAGGGAAATGCAGCCAGGCGGGGGGGCGTAAATGGTGATCTGTTGGTAATGATACAGGAAGAACCTCATCCGCAATTGATACGGGATGGCAACGACCTGCTGTATAACCTGCACATCAGTATCCCCCAGGCATCCCTGGGATCAGCTGTAGAGATCCCGACCGTGGAGAGCAAGGTGAAGATCAAGATTGAACCGGGGACCCAGCCGGGAAAAATCCTGCGCCTCCGGAATAAAGGATTACCGGATGTGAACGGTTATAAGAGGGGTGACCTGCTGGTCAGCATCAATGTATGGATCCCCAAGAATCTGACCAGGGAGGAACAAAAACTGATTGAGAAATTCGGAGATTCTCCTAATTTTATACCGCACCCGGATAAAAGTGAGATGAACTTTTTTGAGCGGATGAGGGGTTATTTTAAGTAAACCGCGCATGGAGATATTTAAGGCTGAAAAGGTCGTTAAAAAATTTATCAATACCCTCGCCCTGGACCAGGTCTCGGTCAGTATTCCAAGGGGAAGTATCTATGGTTTGCTGGGACCCAACGGGGCCGGTAAAACCACGCTGATCAGGATCATCAACCAGATCATGGCACCGGATGAGGGCAAGCTGATATTCAATGGAGAGAAAATACGCCCAGAGCATATTTACCGCATTGGTTATCTCCCGGAAGAACGCGGCCTATATAAAAAAATGAGAGTTGGTGAACAGGCGCTGTACCTTGCCCAGCTCAAAGGCCTGTCCAGGAAAGAAGCCATGAGCCGCCTGAAAAAATGGTTCGGCAAATTTGGGATCCTTGACTGGTGGAACCGGAAAATCGAGGAACTCTCCAAGGGAATGCAGCAGAAAGTGCAGTTCATCGTGACCATCCTGCATGAACCGGAGCTGTTGATCTTTGACGAGCCCTTCAGCGGATTCGATCCCATCAATGCGGACATGCTTAAGAAAGAGATCCTGGCACTCAAGGAAGAAGGTGCAACCATCATATTTTCTACCCACAATATGGGATCGGTAGAAGAATTATGCGACCATATCACCCTGATAGACAAGGGCAGGACCCTGATAGAGGGGAACATAAAAGAGATCCGCGACCGCTACAGGTCAGATACTTATGAGGTTGGATTCCATGGGAATGCAGACAGATTGAAGCAGGTACTGAACAATCATTACCAGCTGCTGGAAACCAGCACTGATGGGGACCTGCATAAGGCCAGGATCAAGCTGTTGCATCATACCACGGACAATGAGCTTCTTTCATTGCTCATTCCTGCGGTACATATCATCTCATTCAATGAGGTATACCCCAGCATGAACGATATTTTTATAAGGGTTGTTAAAGAAAATTAAACCATGGGCAAGATCGGACTGATCATCAGGAGGGAATATATTACCAGGGTCCGAAAACGGTCTTTCATCATTATGTCCATACTGGGACCCATACTATTCGCATCCCTGATGGTGGTACCGGCATTGATTGCCATGTCGGAGGACCAGGAGGTAAAGCGGATCGCTGTGGTGGACAGTTCCCACCTGTTCATGGACGTCATTCCTGAAACCGAATACCTGAAATTTGATTACCTGCAGAATGCACGCCTTAACGATATTAAATCGACTTACTCCGCAGGAGGATATTATGGGGTGCTGTACATTTCACATATCGTTGCCTTTGAACCAAACTCTGTTGTTTTCTATTCTGATAAGCAACCCAGCCTGTCCACCAAGATGCATATCAGCAAGGCCATCGAGGAATACATCCGGGACCAGAAACTGAAGACCTACGAGATCGAGGACCTGGACAATATACTTAAATCGGTAAGGACCAGGATCAATATCCGCACCATTAAGATCACCCAGACCGGAGTGGAAAAGGAAAGCCATACCGGGGTTGCCATGGCAGTAGGATACATCGGTGGTTTTTTGATCTATATGTTCATCTTCTTTTTCGGCGCCCAGCTGATGAGGGGGGTGATCGAGGAAAAGGTAAACCGTATCGTTGAAGTCATTGTTTCGTCGGTCAAACCTTTCCAGCTCATGATGGGCAAGATCATCGGTATCGCCATGGTCGGACTAACCCAGTTCGGGATATGGGTGGTCACCACTTTCCTGCTCGTGACAATGGCCACTACTTTACTATTTCCGGAAATGAATATGTCCCCAACCGAACAGGTGATATCCCAGGATATCATGTCATCCGGTCCGGTACGGGCAGAGCCGGATGCTACCTCGGAGGAGATGGATGAAATAATGGGCTTTCTTTCCAGCCTGAAAGACATCAATTTTGCGCTGACCCTTGGATCATTTGTTTTCTATTTCCTGGGGGGATATCTGCTTTATGGAGCCATGTTTGCGGCTATCGGGGCAGCCGTTGACAACGAGACTGATACCCAGCAATTCATGCTGCCACTTACCATTCCATTGATCCTGGCCCTGCTGGTGCTGATCAATTCGATCAATAATCCTGACAGTTCCATTTCATTCTGGTTTTCCGTTATTCCGTTCACCGCTCCCATTGTTATGATGGGCAGGCTACCGTTCGGGGTGCCGGATTGGGAAGTGGGATTATCCATGGCATTGCTGGTTATCACATTCATCGGTATGACCTGGCTTGCTGCAAAGATTTACCGCACCGGCATACTGATGTATGGCAAGAAGACAAGCTATAGGGAAATTGCAAAATGGATACGGCATAGTTAGTGAACCCAGTTTAATAATACAGATCCTTTTAACATGGCTAAGATCCTGGTAATCGATGACGAAAAAAGCATCCGGAATACACTTTCAGAAATACTGGCTGCAGAGGATCACGAAGTTCTCTCTGCAGAGGATGGACCCTCCGGGCTCGAACTGTACGGTGAAAATAAGCTAGATGTCGTTCTCTGTGATATCAAAATGCAGGAAATGGATGGCATGGAGGTACTGGAAAAAATACTTGAACAACCCCAGGATGTGCCGGTGATCATGATCTCGGGACATGGAGATATAGAGATTGCCGTCGAAGCCATCAAGAAGGGTGCTTTTGATTTTCTTGAAAAACCGCTTGACCTGAACAGGCTTTTGATCACGATCCGCAACGCCCTCGAAAGATCTGACCTGATCACCGAAACCAGGGTGCTAAAACGTAAGATCAGTAAAACCAATGAGATGATTGGTGAGTCAGAGGCCATTGTTAAGATCAAGGAGATGATAACCCGGGTTGCCCCCACCGATGCCCGGGTCATGATCACAGGCGACAATGGAACCGGTAAGGAACTGGTAGCCAGATGGCTGCATGAGAAAAGCAGCCGTGCAGCAAGTCCCTTTATCGAAGTCAACTGTGCCGCCATACCCTCAGAGCTCATTGAGAGTGAGCTGTTCGGGCATGAAAAAGGGGCCTTCACTTCAGCCCATAAACAGCGCAAAGGAAAATTTGAACAGGCCAGCGGCGGCACCCTCTTTCTGGATGAGATCGGTGACATGAGCCTGTCGGCCCAATCAAAAGTGTTGCGTGCCCTCCAAGAAAATAAAATTACCCGGGTAGGCAGTGATAAAGACATTGAAGTCGATGTTCGGATTATCACAGCTACAAATAAAAACCTTAAGGAAGAAATAGAAAAAAATCAGTTCCGTGAGGACCTATACCACCGGTTGAGTGTGATCATTATCCATGTGCCAACCTTGAATGAAAGATCCGAAGATATCCCGTTGCTTGCAGAACATTTCAACGAACAGATCTGTGGCGAACATGGAATGGCCAAGAAGATAATCACAGGGGATGCCATTAAGGAGTTGCAGAAAATTACCTGGACTGGCAACATCAGGGAGTTCCGCAATGTAATTGAAAGACTGATCATCCTGTGTGACAAGGAAATTACCGGGAAAGACGTATCTGCATTCGCCTGACCATCCCCTATCGTTCAAAGGGGTGATCCCGTTTCATGTAGAGTATCCTTTTGGCTGTCATCCTTTTCGCTTCTTCCACCGGAATATCCATTCGCCTGGCATACCGCCGGATATCCCCGGGAAGGGTCCTGCTCTGTTCAATTTCCTTCATCATTAATTCAATGCCTTCCTCTTCTGTTATTTTTTTCAGATGAGACCAATCCTCACTCATGTCGTAGAAAACATAAATCCCTTCCCTGCACAACTCATCGTCATGCCTGGACAGCAATGGCAGATAGTCAACAGAATGCCTGAGCCGCATAAAATTAAACCAGTAGGCTTTTTTTGACATAGCATCCCAGTGGATGGCCGTTTGTACATAATGTCTGGTCTGGAGCAACTGTAAAAGCACCAGCCCGGCAAGTAAACCTGTCAGCACGTATTGAACCAGTTTCTTTTTATGTGTGAGAATGACCGTGACAAGGGCTGCCAGCGGGAGGGCCATGATGCCATACATATCTATGTAGATCCGTCCGCCGAATCCACCACCGAACCACCAGGTCCACCAGCAGGACATCACATATATCATCCCGACCAGGTAAAGGATGATGGGAAGCCTTGCTCCCCTGATCATTCTCTTCAGGGGGATGAGACCAATGATCGCGAAAGCCATCAACGGGGTGTAAAGCAGCCATCCCTTCCGGTAACTGAAAAGCGACTCGATGATGTGGGGATTGTCAAAATAAAAGCGGTCTCCGTGCGCCCCGTATGAATAATAAAGAAACTGCCCGGTGATCATCTTCCAGTAGAGGAACTGTGGGATCCAGGGCAGCAGAAAGGCAAAGATCATCACCAGCAATTTCGGGATGTTCCGAAGGAAAAACTGGATTCTTTCCCTGAATAAGGTCCAGGAATCAATCCCCCAGAAAAGCAACAGCATGAGGATCAGTATATTGGTAGGACGAATCAGTACGATCAGTCCGAACAGGAGTCCAAGTAAAAAGGTCCTTCCCCAACTGGCCTCCTCATACCATCTCAGGAGTGTATGGAAGAAAACGGTGATCAGCACAAAATTATAGGCATGAGACATGGCTGCCTCATGGGTGGAATAGTAATAAAGGTTTGTGCCCAGCCCGATGAGCACAAGGGTGATGGCAGTAATAAGGGGTGTGAAGTACCTGAGCAGGATCTTCTTCAGATAAATGAATCCAATGGCCACATAAACCAGGGTACCCCATACCAGGAAAAACTGGTAAATGGAACTGAATCCATCCCTGGCTTCTCCGAAAACTGGAGCCAACGCATGGGCCATGAGAAAGAACGGGGCATACATGATAGATAAACCACAGGACATGTATATGATCTTCCTGCCATTTTCTGTGGGTGACCACCAGAACTTGTTGTCATTGTCAATGTCCCCCTCATCCAGGAAATCCAGGCTTGGATCACCATAAATAAAAGTAGCCGGAAGATAGCCATAAAAGGAAATAATATCCCATTTGATAACCCCGCGAATGGGTCCATCATCCCGGGTCCAGTTGTGGTGTGTAAAATTGGTCCCAATAAAAATCAATATCAGGAACAGGATGACAACCCGGGGAGAATTATCAATGGAGAAAAAGCCTTTTAATGTTAAGCCCTGCATTTGATGAACCTGATTTGATCGGATAAATATAGTGAAAAGACCCGCAAAGATTTGGCCCGGATCTTGAATATGTAATGGTTGAAAACTAAATTTGATGATGAAACCCAGCGGTGTGATGACGGTTCACTTGAGATCCCTGAAAACAGTGCTTTTGCTCATCTGTCTTGTATTCCCTGGCCTGTGGACTGCCAGGTGTCAGGAGAGCCGGCATGGATACTGGCTCCCCGCAAAGGGTACCATGCGGATATTCCTGGTCTTCGCAGAAGTGCTGAATGATCCGGATGAACCCGGATTTATAGAAGGCTGGGAACCAGGCAAATTACCGCGTAGCCCGGGCTATTTTTTCGATCATGACCTGAAACGGGGTGATCAGCCGGAGGGTATTCTGACAAGATACTACTACCAGGCATCATTTGGAACATTCCTGGTCCTGGCAGATTATTATCCTGACCTGATCTCCATTGATTTCAAGGAGATGACCAACAGGGGATTCACGCAGGTCCTCGATACCATTATGAGGCGAACCGGGAGGGATATCATTACGGCCAATGGATATTCTGTCAATGCCGGGGATTTCGATTTCTTTTCAATGGCTTCCGGGCACGGCACACCGAAAGCCAGCAAACCGGATTCCCTGATGGACATGGTAATGGTGATCTGGAGGGTCAATTCAAAGATCACCACCTCTTCATCAGGTGGGTATTGCATGCCTTACCTTATGAGATATCCATTTAAATCCATGAAAGGATTTATGGCATACAGCTATTTCGTGAACGAGGGGGCCTCCAATTATGTGATCCTGAGACATGAATTTTCGCACCTTTTACTGGGCGGGAATAATTTTCACACCGGGGGATCCGGTGCAGGTACCAAAACCTTCATGTCCTCCGCCGGGGGGTATGCCATGTTGAGTTCGTGGGACCGGTCCTCACAGGTATACAATGCATTTGACCGCAGACGGCTCGGGTGGAGGCCCCCGGAAAATCAATACCAGATCTCAGCACGTGATCCTGCCACCGGCACCGAGATTGAAGGGGACCTGATATATCAACAGCCGTTCAATCGCAGAAACAACGAGTTCATACTCAGGGATTTCGTCAGTACAGGTGATGCTGTCCGCATTGAGCTGCCCTATGTTCAGGTGCCATCCGGAACGGTCAACAAGCAATGGCTGTGGCTGGAAAACCACCAGAACCTGCCCGGGAACCTTGATCATGGTAATGCTCAGCGAAAGGGGATCTATGCCTTTGTCCAGGTGGACAAAGAACCTTTGTCAGGCAGCGGGACTTACGGTGGTAACTGTAACTATACCTGGCCCCTTAGTGCCATGGGTAATTATGATATGATCATCGATGAGAATGAGGAGCTATACCATGTCAATGATGAACTGGAAAATCCGCTCACAGGATACAATAATCTCATTCTCGGGGCCTGGGACCTGAAAGACAGGGACGGAAACATCTACCGCGATGAACTTTTTTTGGCAAAAAACATGAAAGTGAACGGGGCGTTCCTGGATTCCTCGGTCTATGGCCTGGATACCTACCCGCTTTTCGGTACGGCACTGGATGCCTTTCTGCCCGGGGACAGGATGGCCATCGATCAGAACCCGGCTGCTGTTCCATTGCTGACCTACCGTACCCCTTCCAGCGGACGTGCCCGTCCGGGTGCTCCGGCTCCCATCGATAACCGCATCATCCACCTGAACGGCATCGCCATCGACATCATCGAACAACTCGATGACGGCAGCATCCGGATCAGGATCAGCTGGAATGAGAACCGCCTGCAGTCCAGTGTGCGATGGTGCGGGAACATCCATTTACATGAACGGCTGGAAATCAATAAAAAGGTCACCCTGCTGGTGGACCAGGGACTTACCCCCCAGAA
>LJUP01000317.1 GCA_001303955.1 Bacteroides sp. SM23_62
CCCCGTCACCATCGATATCCATAATCCTCATGCTGTGGCATCCGGAATCACTTAATACCTGCTTGGTCCAGGATTTACCGGATGCGGCTGAAAAATAAATTTTAACTTCATCCGGATCATCCCCCTGGAGCATTTCTGCAGTTGCCACGTCAAGTTCCCCATCTCCGTCAAAATCAGCAAGTCCCACAAAGTGATGAACGGCTTCCACATCGGCGTCAATGATATGTTCCGGCCAGTTTTCAGTCGGTACCTTCGGTGCCTCAAACCAGGAGATGCGGTATATCATTCCCTTTAGCTCAGAAGGGGACAGAACGATGTCTTTCCTGCCATCCCCGTTAATATCTCCGACATCTATATAGGTGCTTTTGAAATTCCAGGTTTCGGTAAATGAATGCTCATTCCAGTCAAAAATGTTACCCGTATTCTCAAACCAGTATCCATTGGTTATTACATCGGGTAGTTGATCATCATTAATATCATAAACCTTCAGGCCTTCACCATCTTTGCATGGTCTTTTGGTTCCTGTCCATTTAACAGGAGAGATTTGTTTATAGAAAAACAGGGTATCTCCATGGTGCCCGAATTCTCCCTGGTCCCGGGCAACGATATCAACCCTTCCATCTTCATCGAAATCGCTCATTTCCAGATCATGGCAGCGGACAGAATCGATTACATGGGATTCCCATCCCGGGTTTTCAAACCATTCCAAAGTATTTTGCCGTACACAGAAAACATCCAGGTCATTATCCCCGTCGACATCGAACACCTCGATATCGGTTGAAAAACCGGTCTCGTCGGATATGATGGTTTTCTGCCATCCGGGATTCTCATAGTATACCAGTCCGCCTGCCGTATACCCCCCGATGATCAGGTCGGTCAATCCGTCATTATTAAGATCTCCAAAGCATTTACCCCAGGGCCTTTCCGGTCCCACAGGATCAATTAAAATGCAGCTGAAGGGAGCCTGCGCAGAAGACGAACCTGCGATCAGTGAAAGCCAGAGAACAATATGGAATTTGACCAGAATGCCCGGGATATGATTACCCGTTTTTTTGAGATTCAATTTAAATTTCTTCATGGTATTAAGGTTCAGGTTGTTTTTTATACTTTAACCAGTACCGTTCAATTTCCTCCAGTGTTTTTCCTTTGGTTTCGGGAACCAGTCTGGCTCCTATATAGATGGTCGGTATGCAAAACAGCGCAAATATCCAGAATGTTAGGGCCGGTCCTAAATTCTCCAATGAAATAGGAATAGTCTGACCTATGATGGAGGTGCCTATCCAGACTCCCAGCGTTGCTATTGACATGGCACGGCCCCTGATCCTGTTGGGATAAATCTCGGAAAGAATAACCCAGACTACCGGTCCGAGTGAAAATGCAAAACACGCAATAAATACAAGGATGAATGACAGCAGCAGAATGCCCTCAGCCATATCCAGGGCAAAAAGCAATCCAATGGCCGCCAATGAGATAAGCATGCCAGCAGTTCCTGTGATCAGTAATGGTTTCCTGCCAAACTTATCGATGGTCAGGATGGCAAGGACGGTAAAGGCCATGTTTATAAAACCAATGATCACCTGTCCCCCAAGTGCCTCGCTCAATCCGAATCCTGCCTGTTCCAGTATTTTGGGACCATAATAGATTACTGCATCAATACCGGTGAATTGCTGGAGTACGGCAAGTGAGACACCAATAAACACAGCCATTTTAATCCCAGGTTCCAATACCATCTTCAGGGACCTCTTCTCAACGCTGATTGTTTCAATTATTTCTTCGATCTCTGATGCTGCAGATTCCGGTCCAACGATCCTGCCAAGAATTCTTGAAGCTTTTTGTATTTGTCCCTTAACGACCAGCCATCGCGGACTTTTTGGGATGGTCGTAAGCAGGAAAAAGAACAAAAGGGCCGGAATCGTTTCCATGCCTAGCATTGCCCTCCAAACCTCATCTTTGAATATCAATTGTAATACTTCATTATCCAATAGCCCTTCCGCTGATCTGTCCAATAACCTGGCATTGACAAAAAATGAGCATAAGATTCCCAGTGTAATGGAAAACTGGTAGAGGGCAACCAATCTTCCCCTCAAGTCAGGAGGAGAAATCTCTGATATATACATCGGAGACAACATGGAAGCAATCCCGACACCCATTCCGCCAATTAACCTGTAGAGTACCAATGTCGTGAACGAACCGGAAACAGCGCATCCGATGGCCGATATGGAGAACAGGGTAGCGGCCAGCAGGAGGACCATTTTCCGGCCAAATCTGTCACTCAGCCATCCAGCGAAACACCGGCTATACAGCCAACAAGAGCAGAACTTACATACCAGCCCTCCATGGCTGCAGCCAGCCCGAATTGGTGCCGGACAAAAGCAAGGGTGCCGGAGATAACCGCTGTATCATATCCAAACAGAAATCCGCCCAGTGAAGCAATGACTGCAAGCCAGACAATGTATAAGGTTTTCTTACCATCTTTCATGCCGTGAATTGTATTGTGAATCATTCCACGCTATCTGAAATAATGACGGCTTCAATATTCAGATAATCAGCTATTTTCTTAATGGTTTCAGCATGATGCCCGATCCCGAGTGCAAAATGATGCGTCGGTCCCTCGGCAACCCACCGCTTCAGGAAGGTGATAACATCGGGTTTGAAAAATCCCCTGGTATTTGTATTCCCGGTCGGGGGGATGGGTCCGGCAACAGATTCACCCTCGGCTATTACAAACTTGAACTTCCCTTTATATGTAGATGAAATACTGAGCATGGTAATGGGACCTTCTTTTATTTTGAATTCCACACTTGCCCCGCTGCCCGGTTTACCGTGATACTTGATCAGGCTTCTCAGTACTGGTTTGCTGTTTGCAATATTGATATGATGGGGACCATCATGTCCTACCAGGATAAATCCTTCGTTGAAATCAATCGGATGAAATTCTGCAAAGCTGCCACCGATCTCCAGCCTGTCCATGATCATCATGGCAATGCATGTCTTGAGATCGGATTCCCCGCACATGGGGAAACCTGCAGAGGTGAGCAGTGAATTGCCCACGATCAGGTTTGTAACGACAGTTCTTAGATCAGATCCTTCCATGCCTTCATAATAATAGGCCAGGCCATCCAATTTTTTATCATCCACAAAATGTTCCAGGGCAACACTCACTTTGGCGGCCGTGTAAAGGTCTTCATCTGTGAGTTTCCGCGTGATCGGATCAGATTCCGGGACGGGCGTCTCGAAGAAATCAAGGATGGTTTTTTGATGCTGGCTGATTTCCGCTTCTGTCACCTGGTTATAGTGAACCAGTATATCTTCTGCTTCTGTTTGTACTATATGACAACCGAATGCTGCCGTGAACATGCTTGGATCCGAATGCATGTCGAGCATGGCTTCGATGGGATGCCCGAAATGCCCGATCCTGGCATTTTTCAGATCATGCAACACCTTGGCAATCTGGCAATACCTTTCGATTTCAGCATCCGCCTCCGGATCATCCACCAATGTTCCGATGATGACATCCGGTACCGGTTTCCCCATCCGGACGGCCACACCTGCAAATTCAGGAACAGAGCAGACATCATCGTTGGCCAGCTGCATATGGGTGGAAGCCCTGGTATAGTCAAGGGCTTTCAAAGACTGTAATGCAACCATTACCAGCGGGACATCAATGTTCCGGATAATGGTGCCAAAGGTGCTGGATGTGGCATAGGTTACCATATCACAAAAGACCAGATCCAGGTTGGCCGCTTTCAGTCTGGGTACAAGATCATATGCACTTTGTGCATCATCCACCAGGCCAAAATCCATGATATGAACACCGGAGACCTTAAGTTTTTCTATGAATTTTTTTTGTTTGATTTGCAATTCATCCAGCAAACCATCAAACTGATCCCAGTACTTCCAGTAACCCACACCGAAAACCCCGATATTTGCCTGTAGTGGTTTTCTTCGTGAAATGATGTTTGCTCCCATATCATGTTTGGTTTTAACTCATTGAATATACGCTATTTTCCTTTGCAATTTCACTGGTCTTCCGCCGGGTGTAATGCAAGGGGGTGAATTTTCCGTATCGTCAGTAATAAAATGATGAATCCCATGGGGTATAACATCCCGGAAGTGATCCACATGGGAAGGTATGAATAATGCTCGACGATCTTCCCGATCAACGGGTTGATCAGCAGTCCGGCTATGGCCCCTGCTGTTCCACACATGCCAACCACCGTAGATGTCGCATTTTTACCGAACAGTTCACTGGTGATGGTGATATAATTTGTGATCCAGAAACCATGGGCAAACATGATCAGGGACATGAAGATGATGGCAACTTCTGCACTTGATGCAACAACCGTAAGCGGTGCTACCATGGTCAGCGCCGCAGCCAGTCCCATGACAGTCTTTCTTGCCCGGTTCACCGACAGACCGGATTTTATCAGGCGGTCGGAAACGCCCCCTCCGATGATGTTTGAAATGCCAAGGGCAAAAAACGGTATCCAGAACAATTCACCGATCCGTTCAAAGGAAACACCCCGCTCCTGGCTTAAATATTTGGGTATCCAGAACATGAAAAAGTAAAAAACCGGATCGAGCAGGAACCGGATGGTGATCAGGCCCCAGGCTTGCCGGGTCCCAAGGATCTGCTTTACCGGCACAGAGATCTTTTTTGTTTTCTTTTCCTGTTTCCTGCCTTCTTCAATCAGGGCCAACTCGTTTTTTGTAATGAAGGGCGATTTTCGGGGTTTGTGGAAGAAGACCAGCCACACAAGTACCCATATCCCGCCGAATATCCCCGTAGCCACAAATGCACCTCTCCAGCCAAAGAGCGAGATCAGGTAAACGGTAAGAGGCGGTGCAATGACGGCACCCAGTGCAGCCCCTCCTATCGCGATGCCCATGGCCAGGGCCCTTTGTTTCTGGGGGAACCATTCCGTCACGCCTTTGGCCGCTCCGGGGAAACACCCACCTTCGCCGATTCCCAGAAAAAACCGGGCCGTACCCAGGTGCCAGACATTTTGCACCGCACCGTGCAGGGCATTGGAAACAGACCAGAGTCCAACAGATACAGCCAGGCCAATCCGCGTCCCGAATTTATCTATCAGCCATCCGCCGAGTGTGAACATCAGGGCATAACTGATCAGAAATCCCGTATTGATCCATCCGTACTCCACATCAGACACATCCAGGTCGGCCTGGATCTTCAGAATGGAAATGGAAAGTACCTGCCGGTCGAGAAAGCTGAGGGCAGTCGCAATAAAAAGCAAACCTACGATCAGCCATCTTAAATTCTTGATCCTGAACATCCTGTGATTATTACTTCAAATAGAGAACAGCATCATCGCTGCCAAAAGGCGATTTCATTGTTTGTACCTTGCTACCCTCAATTTCCCCTGATTGTATTGTTTCCTGTGTATTCGGATTGAACCATTCTACCGAGAGTTCGTGGGAAGCATCCGTTAAATCTACGGTAACCTCATTTCCCTCAGGCAGATATACCAGGTATTCCTTTCCTTTCTGCGCCAGACAGTACCCCGAGGATGCCAGGTCATTTTCAGGCGCCATTTTTATAAGATCCATCCGCTTTGCATATGCCAGGGTGTACCCCATACTTTTCCGGACCGGTTCCACCCATTCAGGATCGTAAGACCTTTGCAATACACTGCAATCATAGGGGTCCATAAAGATGGGATTCATTCCCCTCAGAAAGCTTTTCCAGACCCACTGCTGATTCCCTCCGATCCCCCACAGGTGGTCCGTATCCGTGATGATCACTTTTTGCCCGGCAGCATCCGGTGGATTGTCACGGTATCCGCCTTCAGGGTTCGGTGAGATCCAGTCCGCCGGAGATTCAAAAAGGGTTTGGTTGCTGCCCCCCATATATTGAAAAGTCATGCCTACGGGGTGCTGGTAAGGTTTGCCCTTCTCGTATTCATGAATATAATCGATCATATGATACTGCCACCGGGTGGAGGGCGGATGGTTTTCATTGGAAATCTCATACAGTACGTTATCAAGGTCATTCACTGTCTCAATGACTTTCCTGACATAATTGGTCTGTATAGCAGTTATGGCTGTATCCGCCAGGGTGTGGACTTCGAGCCCCATACCATCCCCGTTCAGGTCACCATCGATCCCGTTGATGTTATTATCCGGGTGGAAAGGATGGTTTTCCCACCCGTCTGCCAGTCGCTGCAGGCCCCATCCCTCAAACAACATCACGGATACGTAGAGGCCATGTTCCCTGGCGGCTTCAGTCCGGGTACGCAGGCGCTGAAAATACTCAGGATTAAATTGGCGCAGGTCAAATTTGGGTTTGCCGTCCAACGCCTTCCCGGGACCAGTTCGCATGTATGGAAGCGGGTTCACATGGTGTATTTTATAATTGCTCGAGTCGCGCTCATTGGCCCATGTATCCCAGGTGACCAGCTCCCATGTCCACAGGCGGAAAAAATTGTGGTTATACCCTTTCATCCATTGTAAATACTCATCGAAGTCAAATGGTTTGGGAGGATCGTCGGGACTCATATCCACCAGGTTTGACCAGGTATGCGAACCTGTCAAATAGATGGCTTTACCACTTCCATCGGTAAAGTACCGTGGATTTTCACTGCTGACCCGTAATGGTTTGCTGTTTTTTTTGATACATCCGGATGGCAACAGAAGAATTGCCAAACAGATCAATAACATTGTCCTGGTAGTTTTCATAATTGTTTTATTTAGATCTTCAAGAAAGTCAGAACGCTATTAATAGAACCGGTCCCGGCCAGTTGATCTCCAGGCCATGTCCTTCAAACAGGGAATAGATCGAGATCTCATTCCTTCCTTCCCTGATATATTCAAGCGGGACACTCAGGAAATCATAACTGTAGTCATGGAAGCTGCCAAAATTATCAGAGATCCTCTTGCCATTCATCCTAATTTCATGGACAGATCCGTCATCACATTTGCCTGACCAGGTTGAGAGCAGTAAAGTGGCTGATTCAGCCTCTTCAAGGACGCTGTCAATTTCAATAGTGCAATACTTTGTCCTGCCCACCCTCACACCAAATGCTTCGGGAATATCCGATGATTTATACATTTTTACGCTGCGGTCCTTTCGCCGGAACATTACCTTCCCAACCTCAGGTGTCATAAAACTGTAACCATTTTCACCAGTGATGACAGCCGCAATTTTTACAGGTTGATCCTGGTCCGGAAGCCATTTTGTATTCCATTTGACGCTGTAGGGATCTTTGCCAGTGCTTCCTATATGCATGAACTTTTTACCATACCTTGTCTGGTAGTGCCATTGCCTGAACAGGCCATTACCCTCCCAATCGAAATCTTCATAGTATCCTATGAAATCTAAATTCCTTACAGCACTATCACCCCCGGTGGCTTTTAGTCCAATCTCAGGATAATCATCCAAAATGTCACCTTCCCCGGGGGATATGATAATTCCTTCAGCATGCTTTACTGATGGATCATAATATACCCTTATGGTAAAGGAATAGATCCAGTAAAATCCAAAATTGAAATTGTAACAGATTTGTGGCCCGCAGGTAAATTGTACCTCGTTTTTCCCGTCTTTCAGATGTTCCAGGGGAACAGGTACTGACGTATTACCCAGGAGTGTCCGGAAATAGCAATGGGGGTCGGTGGGAGTGTTCTCCGGTTGAGGTATATAAATCCAGTCATTGCCATTGATCTTGAATTTCTGCTGGCTGGTTCCGGTATGTCCACCCCAATATTCTATACTCATCTCAGCTTTTATGGAATGATCGAGCTCTACATCCAAAGTTTTGATCACCATCCTTGGTTTATTGATCCAGTAATCTTCAGTAAAGGCTCGTTTACTCTCAGGATCCAACTCACCGAAATGGCCATATTCAGGGATGAAAGTAAACTCTTTAAAAACATCTCCGGGGACTGGCTGGCTGTATCCTGGCAGCCTGCCCGAAAGAAGAACTAGTACAACCGATATTGATATAACAATCTTATGAAACACAGGTTTCTGCTTGACTGAAATCATTGCCTCATTATCTTACCCGAAATGATTTTCCCCTTGATTTCAATTGAATAGATATATAATCCACATGGTACCTGTAATCCTTTCATATTTTTACCATTCCATGTTAATACCTGATCATTGCTTCCTTTCTCCTCGAGGAGCAATCGTCCATATAGATCAAATATACGCAACACAGGCTGTTCATTGAGCTTCAAATGGCAACAATCAAAGCTGATATGATCCGTAAATGGATTTGGATAAATATTGATCTCCGGGTTGCTTAACGGTGTATTTAAGTTTATTGCTGTACTGAAATCGCTGTCAATCTGATGCTTGATGATGTATCCGGGATTAGCAACACCGTCAGGGTTTGAAAATGTCATGGCATAAAGCACTTCAGGGGTTTTCGGATTTAGTGATATTCCTTTTATTCCATAATATTCAGCAAAAACACCGCTGGTTGAGGATGCCACATCCCCGTTCTCAACAACACTGAAATCTCGTTTCATCACATACGATTGTGTTTTACTGTAGTCTACCAGTTCATCGGTTTCAATATCTATCGTATAGACATGGCTTCCGCGGATGAAATGACTCGGATAATAATCATCTGTAGCAAAATACATCTTCCCATCTGCATTTTCGATGATGAAAGTGTGGACCTTGTGCTGGCTTTCTCCGGTCATCCAGTTATTGACCGCTTCTGAAACTGATTTCAGGTCACCAAGCAGGATCATTTCCTCATTTACAGGATCCCATTTGTAGATGGCAACATTACCGTGTTCCCCAGTACCCGTTGAGGATTGATAATGGTTGCTGGCCCCTATGTAGATATTTCCTTTGGAAGAAGCTCCAATGCCTGACCAGCAGGAGTGATGCCGGAATCCGGGCAGCAGCCGGTCACCTGCGGAAGAACCATCATCTGTGAATTCGATGACTTTGGCGGAATATTCATCCTCTCCAATATGAACCTGCAGCATGGCCAGGTCTCCCGGGTCATAGTCCCAGC
>LJUP01000318.1 GCA_001303955.1 Bacteroides sp. SM23_62
TTTATTCAGGATACGATACTTGTTCTCAATGCTCTGTATCACATCCTGAACAATATAATCCTCCCAGTTACCGGAAACATATGAGTTCGTGTACATACTCCCTCCAAATGGGGTCCCGGCACTTGGTGTGACGATGATCATCGGGATCATGATTCTCTCTGAAATTAATCGATTCAACCTGTTGAAAAGATCACTTACCCCCGTATAGTAAGTATTGTAATTCTCAGTACAACAGCCATGCAAGATGTAAAGCACGGGATACTCATTTCCTGGATAAGTATTATAGCCTGGAGGCAAATATACCTTTACAGCTTGCGTTGAAGAATTACCTTGAAGATTGCCTTCGAGGCTCGGACTATATACCTGCTCAACAAGCGTCGATCCATTAAAGATCGTAGGTTCCGATTTTAAAATATCAGATTCCTGAGAATATCCCTTACTAAACAAAAGAAGGCTGAGAATACTGATCAATGAATAAACAGTAAAATTTTTCATGTCTCCTTGTATTAAAGTTACTATCTCAAAGTTAAGGCTGTAGCTTCCCCCTTGTCTATAGGAAATCATGCACTTACTGCACAAAATCATGCATCAAGTTGCATGACAGTATTTAATCTTGAATAGAAGATGAATGACCCTGGTATGAATGTTAGGACAAGTTAGTCGGTAATAGTCTGTATTTTCCTGATATAATCGGAGGGATTGACGCCATATAGTTCTCTGAAATACCGCGAGAAATGGGACGGGGTATTGAATCCTACTGAATACAAAACGGTTGATACATTTTTCTGCCCTCGTCGAAACAACTCAGCAGCTCTTTTTAGTCTTATATTCCTGATAAATTCAACGGGCGAGTGATCTGTCAGGGCAGTCACCTTTCTGTATAACTGGGATTGGCTTAAACCCACATCCTGACATAATTGTTCAACACTGTATTCTGAATCTGAGAGGTTTGAGTTTAATATATTTAAGACTTTTATGAGAAAATCATCACTTAGCTCAGGAAATGCTTCACTGTTGCTCGGTTCAATCAGGAATTCTTTCCTGTACTTTTCCCTAAGTCTTTTTCTCTGCGCAATCAGGTTGCTTATCCGGCTTTGTAATTCCACCGCGTCAAAAGGCTTTAATATGTAGTCATCTGCACCTTTTTCGTAACTGTCGAGTTTGCTCCATTTATCTGCTTTGGCAGTCAGCATGATCAGGGGTATATGGCTTGTACGCTGGTCTGATCTCAATAGTTCGCATAATTCCATCCCGTCCATTTCAGGCATCATTAAATCACTTATTACCAGGTCAGGAATATTTTCTGTGGCTTTTTCTAAACCTACTATGCCGTTTCCCGCTTCATAGATCTGATAATGGATATCCAGATTTTGTGCAATATACTTCCGGAGATCCTCATTGTCCTCAACTACAAGGATAATGGGTTTTTCCGTTTCAGTTTTATTTATATAAGGCTCGTAAGCTGGGATATTACTAGATCCATCTTTTCCAGGATCAGCATAAATATCTGAAATTGGTTCTGATTCTATCTGAACAGTTTCAATCTCATCCTCATTGAACTGTTCCTTCGATGCCGGCAGTATGACGATAAACTCACTTCCTTCTCCAAGCTCACATTCCAATTCGATCATGCCCCTGTAAAGATCAACAAGCTCTTTGACAAGTGCCAGACCGATTCCGGTCCCCTGCGTATATTTACTATTTGGTTTTGAGACCTGGTGGAACCGGTCAAAGACCTTTTCCTTTTCTTCAACGGGTATTCCAGGTCCATTATCCGATATCACAATCCGGACCTGTGTCAGGGAACCACTACCTGTTGAGGATAGAAAATCCACTTTAACAGTGACCAGGCCTTCCTCCTGTGTGAATTTTAATGCATTGGATATTAGATTGCTAACAATCTTCTCTACCTTATCTCTGTCAAAGAACAATCTTACTGGTCCTTCTTTAATATCTATTTTGTATTCAATCTTTTCCTTCTCGGCAAGGGAAAGAAATGATACTGCGATGGATCTCAGATATCCTGACAGATCTCCTTCTGAGACTTGCAGTTTCATATTGCCAGTATCAAGCTTTGATAATTCCAACAGTTCATTGATCAAATGCTGCAATTTCTGGGTATTTCTTTTCAGCATGCCCAGTAGATTGAAACTCCTTTTATCAGATTTTCCTATTGTTCTTATTAGATCGTTAATAGGACCCGTGATCAGGGTGAGAGGGGTACGGAATTCATGGGAGATATTGGCAAAGAACCGGGATTTCATTTGATCGATTTCCAGGGCCTTTTCTTTTTCCATCCTTTCTATCTGCAAGTCTGCTTTGAGTTTTGCTAGGTTGAAAAGATATCGCCGATATAAAACAATAATACCGGTCAGGATAAAGCCATAGATAATGTATGCCCACCAGGTACGCCAGGGAGGCGCCATTACATTGATCGAAAGTGCAACCCCTTCCTCGTTCCATATACCGTCGTTGTTCGAGCCGGTGGCTCTGAAGGTATATTTGCCCGGCTTAAGATTGGTGTATGAAACATAGTTCCGCTTACCTGAAAACACCCAGTCTTCCTCAAAACCTTCTAACATGTATCTATATTGGTTCCGTTCGGGTTCAATATAATTTAATGCTGCAAAACTCATATTAATCGAGTTTTGACGATAAGACAATTTTACATTATCCGTGAATAATATGGATTTTCTTAAAATCGATTTTTCACTTGGAATGACTTCCTGGTTGTCGATCTTTAAACTGGTAATTCTTACCTGGGGTATTATGGTATTCAGCTTAATACTTTCCGGATTAAAGTGGACCACTCCAGAATTGGTGCCGAAAAATAATTCACCATCGGGACTCCTAGCTCCTGATTTCAGAAAGACATTTGAGGGTAAACCATTTTTTGTAAAAAAGTTTGTAAAGGTCTCCGATACAAAATTGAATCTGCTTAAGCCGGTTGTTGTACCGATCCACAAATTACCCTTTAAATCTTCCTCGATCCTCATAATCGTATTGCCGGCCAGACCATCCATAGTTGTATAAAGAGCCCATCTACCTTTGCTACTTATATCAGGCGAGCCATCATCCACCCATTTAAATAATCCCATCTCAGAAGACCCAAACCAGATAATACCCTTGCTATCCATACATGATACATATAATTGTGCAGTCTTATCGTGGAATGGTTTCTCAGGTATAATTTCAACTACATCACTTGCCATCACCGCATATTCCGAAACTTTCGAAAAAGGAGGAATGATCTTATATGCACCTTGGGCAGCCGCGATTAAGTCTTTACTTGACGTTTCATGAAACATGTATGGCTTATGCATTAGGGAAAAAATACCAAAATTGTCAACCAGATGTATAAAGCAATCATTTCCCCTGTCATAGTAGCAAGGCATGGCTAACTGGCACCCGATCCATAACCTACCAGATGAATCTTCAAATATTATATGAATATAGTTGCCAGGCAAGCTTGAGCTATCTTCCGGAATATGATGATAGGCTATATGATCCACCGTCTGATCAGCCGATTCAACCCTCCTAAATAATCCATCCCTGGTTCCGATCCACAATATACCGTGAGAATCTTCAAATATACAGTTACATAATGAATTGGATAAATTGTATTCTGCAAAAGTATTGTCCTTCCGATTATACTCATAATAACCTTTCTCTGTTCCATATAGAAGAGAGTTCTCATTTAACAGGTATACTGCACGGTTAACGTTAGTTGAGGGAGGATCAGGATTAATTACCGAAAAGTTTTCCTGCATCTTCCACAGTTTAAATATCCCGTCCCGGTTAAAAATCCAGATGGTTCCAGCATCATCTTCATAGGTTAATCCGTGAGAGGACCGGTCGGATATAGAGGGAGGATATGGATTCGGGTATGGCCAGTGATAAAGCAGTTTCAATCCCGGACTGTATTTATATACTCCATCAAAGGTGGAAACCCAAAGATTTCCTGAACCATCCTCCATTATTGAACATACGAAGTCACTGTTCAAGCGATCGGGATCCCATGGCTGGTAAAATTGACGTTCAAATATCCTGGTCTCTTTATCGAACAAATACAGTCCACATGCACTGGTCACCCAGATCCTGCCCGATTGGTCTTCCAGAAGGCTGCCCAATTTACAAGGTACACCGCTAATCTCCTCGTAGGTGCGTGATCCAGGATCAAATCTCCAGAATCTTGGGCCATCAGAATATATCCAAATGATTCCATCGCAGTCCATCAACAATTCGCGCATCTCCCATTTTCGTGTTGTATCCGTTGGTAATAAATTACCTTCAAATAATATCCTCTCAGATTTCTTGTCAAACCTTACTAATCCATTCATATGAGTTCCGAACCAAATATTACCCTTCCCATCATCAATCATATCCCTAATATCACTCATACCGACCGTATCGATAATTCTTTCAATCCGTTCGTGATATTTGTCGTAGCAACACAAACTTTCTCCAGAAGCTATCCATAGGATATTCGCACTATCTTCAGCAATTCCAGTTATCATATCAGCTGACAGGGTCAGAGAATCAAAAGGATTGTGTCGGAAAATTTTGTAATCCAGCCCATCATACCTATACAATCCAATACTAGTTCCAAACCACATAAACCCTTCACTGTCTTGCAGGACACAGTTTACAGTAATATCTGACAATTCCGCTGTCTTGGGAATAGCCTCAATCGTGTAGTTTTCTGTTTGAGAAAGAAGAAACATGGATTGAAGGATTGCCGAAAGTAGGATTATACATTTAATCCGAGCTAGATATTGAGGATGGCAAAACACCTTCATAACGGTTTGGATTCCAATAACAAAATTATGGAATCATCCCCTGAATGTCAATCAATCAGATTATTAGAAAATAATAGCAATATTATTTGTACAATAGTATCAAATGCCAAGGTAAACTTGTCCTAAGGCTTTGGAATTCAGTATAAAAAAATCATACTGGCACTCACAAAGTCAGCATACTCTGGAATCTTTTTCGGTAGTCCAGAGAATGCTAACCTTTTTGATCCAACATTTATCTTGTGTATTTGGCTTCTAACCGCTTATTTTTACTTTCAAAAGAAGTTATAAAAGGCGGGGCGGCATGCCCCCCAGACCCCTTGCCGCCCCGTCTGCCCTGCTCAGCAGGCACAGAAAGGTATCACCTACTTAGAGGCTCATCAACAGATTTGGACAATTCCTGTTCGAACATATTTTTTTCAAAAAATGTTCGAACTTCGTTTAGAAAACCCGACTGAACGGGACATTTGGCACATTCTGCCTTTTGTCCCTTTTATAACTTCCATTCTCTTAACAATAGTCCGTTATAAATGTTGATAACTATTTGATAATCAGCAAAATAAAGGTTGATAAAATTAGGTTAAGTCCCTGATAATCAGTAACTTAATAGGTTAACCAATAATCTATTTCAGTTATGACTATCAGGGAACCTAAAACTTACAAAAACCTTATTATTAGCATGTTAGATAAATTACCAAATATTAACCAATGAAGGAAGGATTTCTTAATAGAAACCTTCATCCTGTTTTTATCCATTCGCGGCCGAATTAACTTTCTGCAACTGGCAAGGTACGGCAAACACAAGGAACAAAGATACCGACAACAATTTGAAAAGCCATTTGATTTTTTAGCCTTTAACAAGGAACTTACTTTATGCCATGGGAGCGGTCGATATGCCATTGCCTTTGATCCAAGTTATATCAGCAAATCCGGAAAGAAAACACCAGGAGTGGGCTGGTATTGGTCCGGCTGTGCCAATCAGGCCAAATGGGGTCTGGAAATTGGAGGCCTTGCTGCCATTGATATTGACAACCATACCGCTTTTCACCTGGAAGCTGTACAAACACTCAATACTGATGAACAAACCCTTACGGATTGGTATGCCGGGGTAATATCCGACAGAAAGGACACTCTGACGGGAATATCCAAATACCTGGTAGCGGACGCCTGGTTTTCAAAAAGACCATTTACAGACCAGATCATTTCTTTAGAGATGCATCTGATCAGCAGGCTCAGGGATGATGCCGATCTGAAGTATCTCTGTAAGGACCCACATACTGGTAAAAAAGGCAGACCCCGTAAGTACGATGGTAAGATCATCATTAAGGACATCAATAAAGAATACTTCACATTAATATCCCAGGATGAAGAATCAACCGTGTATGCCGCGGTGGTCTATTCAAAAGCGCTCAAGCGTAATATTAAGCTGGTTCATGTTACATACAGCAAGGCCGAGGTCAAAGATGCCTGTAAACTTTATTTCAGCACGGATGTGTCAATGGACGCCACCGATGTGCTGCTTTATTACCAGAGCCGTTACCAGATCGAATTCCTCTATCGAGATGGAAAACAACATACCGGATTGAATGACTCTCAGGCAAGAAGTGAAAACAAATTGCATTTTCAGTTCAATGCTTCGCTGACATCCTTAAACATTGCCAAGGCAATCCATTGGTTGAGCTTGCCAAAGGAAGAAAGAGGAGCATTCTCCATGTCAGATATTAAAACAATGAATCACAACACCTTACTGCTGAAAAGATTTATTGACGTGTTCGGTATCCGCCCATACTCTATTAAAAATCAAAACTATGTCAAAGAACTCATATTATACGGCACTATGGCCGCTTAAAAGTTTAACGAACTATTGTCATCATGCAGAGATTATTAAAATCATCGGAAACAACTATAGAATAAGAA
>LJUP01000319.1 GCA_001303955.1 Bacteroides sp. SM23_62
CATGCCTGTCTACAGGCTCGTGCAAAATCCCCCGTCCAAGCTTAGTACATCCACCATACCAACCACTTTTCTGATTACTGCAGAGGGAAAGATCGCTGTGAGAAAAACCGGTGCAGCCAGGTGGGATGGTAATTTCTTTACTGCCTACCTGGATGAAATGCTTGCCAGGTAGATACGAACGGTTTTTACCCTCGAATCTCCTCAAAAAATGGGGTTGCTCCATCTTCAACGCATTTCGCTGCATACAGATACATAGCTGCCGACCAGGTCTGCCAGTCCTGCCCGCATGGTGTTCCATCCTGGGCTTTGTACCATTCGTTGAATCCAAAAGCGAGGCTTTCATCCCTTGAAACTTTCACCAATTTTGTCAGCTCAACCAATTTTTTCTCGGCAAGCCTGGTCCTGCCCGCTGCCACCAGTGCCGCGACATAAAAACCACAGACAAATGGCCAGATACCCCCGTTATGATATTCACCTGGCTGGTTATACTCCTCAAACCTCGGATGCCAGTCAGCATCATCAGGCCTGATATATGGGAATAAGTTAGCCGGCAGGTCAAGCGCCAGATCCCCGGTTTTTTTCATATCATAACAATGTACCTCAATCCAGTGAATAATCTCCTCAGCCCTGGAACGTGAGGCAATCCCCGATAGAACAGCAATGCTGTTGCCCAGCAGGTCGAACCTTTCGCTGGAATAAACCTTATATGACCACAGTGCAAAATAGGGTTTATGGCGGATCATTAATCCTTCTGGCACATGCTGTGGTTTAACCCTGCTTGAAACTGTAAAATAGTCCATGGCCTGTTGTAATTTATCAGCCCTTTCATTTAACCCCAGCAGACGAAGGTAACTGTAAACAATCGTATTCACATATAGACCAAAACCCATCACCCACTGTTCATCACGCCAGTCGGTGGTGGGCTGCTGTGCTACGAGTACACGGTCTGAGGGACTCTGGTAAACCATCCAGGTCAGGGATTTACGAACCTGCTCTTCCAGGAAATCCATTTCACCCGTGACTTTTCTGAATATGCCCACGGCCAGCAAGAAAAGTGGTGTCGTATCACTTGCACCCCTGTCATGCCTGTCATGAACCAGCGAAGGAATATGGCCATGCTCTGACTGGTTCTTCGCCAGTTTTTCCAATACCCTTCTAAGGCTCTTCATTAATTCACTGTTACCTGTAACAGCTATTCCCAGGGCAGCTATCATCAGGTCGCGGGTATAAGGTTCCGGGTAACCCCATCCTGCAGTCCTAGGTAAACCTTGAAAAGGGCCATGTGCATTATGAACGAGTACATCGGTGGCGGCTCGCTTCGCCTCTTCAATTTGCTTGCTGATGTCGATCTCCATGATGAGAATATTGAATCAAGAAATCAAATCTGAAACATCGGATATCCAAGGCAAATACCCTGTAACCTGAGACTTGCTTTAGTCTATGCCAAGCCTCTCCTGAATGATCTCGACGAAACGCTTGGCAACGACCCGGTAATCGAAATGTTTCGCCACATGTTCCCTGCCCGCTTTACCCATTTTGTAGCATAAGTCAGGATTGTTCATCAATTCAAGCAGATAGTCTGCAATATCATAGATGCTTGCCCGGTAATCTACCGTTCGAGGATCCTTGAATACCACCCGGTGTTTTTCCGCATATCCCGCTTCATCGTCAAGTATCGCTTCCCTGATTACGACTTCCTGGGCGATGCCGGCCAGAAATGCAGTTTCGCCATGTACAAGTGTGTCAAGCATCCCCATTCCTTTGATCCCTATCACAGGTTTCCCGCATGCTCCGGCCTCAACCTGTGGCATTCCGAAACCTTCAAGCCTGGAAGGTGCCGCATAAATATTACATGAACTAAATAAATAAGGCATGAAATTTCTGGAAATCACATTGGTCGTATAGGTTACATTCTTATCTATACCAAGTTGTGCTGCCAGTTGGAGGTCAGCCAGGTTCTGGGCCTCCGTCCTTGGCTGAGGCCAGACTTTACATACATATTTCCAGTCAGGAGCCTTTGTATCTATTAAGGCCAGGGCCTGCATTACCTCCTGTGCACCCTTGGATGCCGCATCCCCGCCAACGGTCAGAATCATGGTCTGTTCAGGGGATATACCGAGTGAATCCCGAATGGCTGATACTTTCGGATCATTATTATCCCGGGGAATAAATGAATCCGTATCACAACCCACCGGCAGTACCTCAATATTATCTCCGTTAATACCGTCGCGGACGTACATTTCCTTTACCCAGTTTGATGTCACCAGGATCAATGGAAGGGAGCTCAGAATCTCATGGTAGGCCGCAATATAACCATCTGCTACCAGCCAGGGTACCGGCAGGACTCCGTATCGCTGGGGATGCAGTATCAGGTGCTGTGCATGTCCCCAGTAACCGACACCAACTACGACATCGGGTTCAAACCATCGATAATACCATTCCTTTTCCTGGGGAGATTCAAAATGCACCGCATAAACATCGACCCCCATCAATTGCAGTGCCCTGTAAAGAAGGTCACCCTGGGTTGACAGGCCGGCCGGATTGGGTGGATAGTCATACAATACAAGTACTTTCATTGTTCATTTCCTCTTTTTTTAAGCCACTGCCGGGCAAGGTCTGGACTGCTGAACTGCCAGAATGCTTCGGCATGTGGTGTTGTTTGTGCTTCAAAGCTATTCATATTGAAACCGTATATTTCAGTAATGATTTGATACTTCTTCCACCAGATTTTTTTCGGTAGCTCAAAGAAAAGGTCTGCATTTTTTATGGGCTGCGGAAGATAGGCCTTCCCCCCGTCCTCATAGGCAAATGTCCTGAGCTCATGAGCAGAAATCTTCTTATCATACCAAAGATCAATGACTGCCCTTGAGGTTTCTTCATGCCTGAGATGTCTGGTATATTCCCCTGCCGGATCATGGGTTATAATAAGATCGAAATGCCTGTCAGGCAACAATTGAAGAACTGCTGTTTTTACCAGATTTTCATCAAGCGGATTTTGCGCTGGTCCATCATCCAGGTACCCCATATTCCCTCTTGCATGAAACATTTCCAGTACGCTATGAAACCTCGGGGCCCGATCAGGGTCATCTGCCCTGCAAAGCGTTATGATAATCCACTCCCAGAATGGATGTTTGAGAATGGTTCCCCCGGCCCACAGGGTTTCATCATCAGGATGGGCAACAATAACAGCAACTATGGCTGATTTTTTCAAATTTCCGATGGTTCAATTTCAGGGGAAATATAACTTAAAAAACAATATTTTAATTACATAAGTTATTAAGATACCCGATGGTATAACCTAGACCGCCTTCCGGTACCGCCAGGTGGCCAGGATCAGCATGATGATGGCATAGGTGCCCAGGGCATAAAACTCCCTGGTAATATCACTGAATCCGGAGCCCTTCAGCAGGATCATCCTGATCACCCGCATAAAATAAGCGAGGGGGTTGATCGTATTCACCTTTATGGCCCAGTCCGGCATACTCTCGGCAGGCGTAAAAATACCCGACATCAGAATAAAAGTGATAAAGAAGAAAAAGATCAGGAACATTACCTGGATCTGGGAACTGGATACAGCAGACAGGAAAAGGCCGATGCCCATGGCCACAAGCAGGTAGACCGAGGCAAACAGGAACAACAGGGCAAGGCTGCCCGTGATGGGCAGGTTGAATAGGATCCTGCCGACGAAAAGCCCGAAACTCAGCTCCAGCAGGGCAATGATCCAGAAAGGCACCAGTTTCCCGATGATGAACTGGTACTTGCGAATGGGGGTCACATTGATCTGTTCGGCCGTACCCAGTTCCTTTTCCCTGACAAGGTTCAGTCCCGTGAGTATCATCCCGATCATGGTGACCAGGATCACCAGGATACCCGGTAACATGAATATCTTGTAGTTCAGGTCAGGGTTGTACCAGAAAGAATACAGGACCCGGACCTGCTGGATCTGTCCAGTAACCGGGCCCAAGCGCTCCACCAGGATGCGCTCATTGAAATCCATGATAACAGCAGTTGCATAAGCGTTTGACAGTCCCGCAACAGTCGCATTCACGGCATCTGCCAGTATCTGTACCCTGGCCTGGTTTTCCCTGTTCAGGGACTGCTCGAAACCCCGGGGGATATGAAGGACGATGTCGGCATCATTGGCCCGCAGTTTATCCTCCCCTTCCTCAATGGAAAAGGTAAAATCCTTGATCTTAAAGAACGGGGATGCTTCAAAGGCACCGACCATCCTGCGGGATACATCTGACAGGTCCTTGTCCACCACCACCACTTCAATGTTTTTCATTTCCAGGGTGGCAGCGAATACGAGCACGACCAGTTGCACTATGGGAACAACAAATATGATCGGAAGCATGAATCTGTTCCGGAATACCTGTATGAATTCCTTCTGCAGTATGTAGAGCACTGTTCTCATGCCAGCCTGATTTTAAAGCGTCGCACACTGTTGGCAATGAAAAAGATCATCATCACAAGGAGTACCAGGGTCTCCTTCCAGACAAAGGCCATGCCCGTACCTTTCAGCATGACACTCTTTACGATGATAATGAAATACTTGGCAGGCACGATGTAGCTTAACCACTGGAGTATCACTGGCATGTTCTCGACCGGGAAGATAAACCCGGACAGCAGTATGGTCGGGAGCAGAAGCATGATCATCGAGTAGAACATAGCCATCTGCTGGGTTTCTGCCATGGTCGAGATGAAAATGCCAAGTGCCAGTGCCACACTGATGAACAGCAGGCATTCAATCAGCAAAAGTGCCAGGCTTCCTTGGACCGGCAATCCGAATACAAAATATCCCATGACCACGATAGTGACTGCATTGATGAATGAAAGTACAACATAGGGAGTGACTTTGCCTAGGATGATCTGCAGGGGACGGAGCGGTGACACCAGGAGGGTTTCCATGGTCCCCATCTCCTTTTCCCTGGTGATGGTTATGGAAGTCATGAGGGCTGAAACGATCATCAGGATCAGCGCCATGACGCCAGGCACGAACATGAAGGCCCCCTTCATGCTTTCGTTGTACATCATCCGGACCTCCGGCTGTATCCTGAGCGGTCCCCCGGCATCGGTGTGGAGTCCCAAAATATAATCCTGGATGATGGCCGTGGTGTAATTTACCACAAGGTTGGCCGTATTGGCATCGGAAGCATCCGCCAGCAATTGTATATCGGCCTTTTTTTCCCTCATAAGCCTGTGCCCGAAATCCGGTTCAAACACAATGATCTGCTTGACCATGCCTTCCTTGAACCTGGCTTCGATGTCATGGCTGCTTTCCAGGTATCCGTCAAATATGAAATAATCAGATGCCATGATCTTATTGGTAATGTCACGGGAGAAACGGTCGCGGGACTGGTCAAAGACAGCAATCCTGATATCCTTCAGCTCATTGGTGACGACATAGCCGAAGATCAACAGCTGCACGGCCGGCAGGGCAAACAGGATCAGCAGGGTCCTGAAATCCCTGATGATGTGAATAAATTCCTTGATGACAAATCCTCTAAACCTTTTCATGGTTTGGAACTTTAAGGTTTGGAACTTTAAGGTTTGGAACTATTAGTTCCAAGCTAATAGTTCCAAACTATCTGGCTATTGCTAAAAACACCTCATCCATATTCTTTGCCTTGTAGGTGGCCTTTAAACCGCCCGGGGAATCGATGGCTTCTATCTTTCCGGCTTCCATGATACTAACCCGGTCACAATATTCTGCTTCATCCATGTAATGGGTGGTTACAAATACCGTTATCCCATCATGCGATGCCTGGTAGATCAGGTCCCAGAACTGCCTGCGCGTAACCGGGTCCACACCCCCAGTCGGCTCATCGAGGAAAACAATGCTGGGCTTGTGGAAGACCGCCACGGAAAAGGCAAGTTTCTGCCTCCATCCCAGGGGAAGTTCCGTGATCAGTTTGTTCCTGACATCCTGTAATCCCAGTGATTCAAGCAGCTGTTCCGTACGCGCTTTGATATATTTCCTCCCCAATCCATAAATCCCTGCATAGAACCGTATGTTCTCATATACTTTGAGATCCTCGTACAGGGAAAATTTCTGGCTCATATACCCTATGCTTTGCTTGATTCTTTCCCTGTCGGTGTAAATATTGTATCCGGCCACTGTGATCTCTCCACTGGTCGGGAGCGATAATCCGCATAGGATCCTCAGGGCAGTGGTTTTACCAGCTCCGTTCGCTCCCAGAAATCCAAAGATTTCGCCCTCGCTGACATCAAATGTCAGGTGATCGTTGGCGGTGAAATCACCGAATTTTTTCACCATATCCCTGACCTCAATTACTTTTTTATCCCTGTTCATTATGCCTTCTGTTGTTCTTTTGACATCAGTTCCATGAAACAATCCTCCACACCGGGTTGTATGGCCTTGATATGTACCTGCCGGTGTCCAAGTTCTTCCAGCCATGCACGCAGGTTCTCAGTCCTGGCATCCTGTTTCAGTGTTACATGCAGAGCCTGGCCAAACAGAAATACGCTTCGGGTATCTTCATATCGTGCCAGATCACTTTTCAGACGATACATGTTCTCTGCCCTTATAGCCCAGAGTTGCTGCCGGTAATCCTCCTTGATATTTGAAGGGGTATCTACAGAGAGTAATTCCCCGTCCTGCAGGAGAGCCACCCTGTCGCACAGTTCCGCCTCATCCATGTAAGGTGTCGAAACCAGTATGGTCAGGTCACTTCCCTTTAGCCT